>CAZPQB010000001.1:0-119525 GCA_964588605.1 uncultured Dehalococcoidaceae bacterium
CCATGTCCATGGCATACTTACACGAGATATCACAGGCACCGCACATCTGGCAGTTGTAAACAATCTCAAGGAGTTTATCGTCATATTCAAGCTCCTTCTCCAGCATGGCTATGCCCATGTTCACTCTGCCGCCGCCGGAATAGGTGTGGAAGTTATATCTGGCGATGCTGGGGCAAACATACGAATGTTTAATTTCCTTTAACTTCTCCAGCGGGACAAATTTGCATATCGAGCAACGGCAACACATTTCCATATCAATTCTATAGTCTTCCAGCGACATTTCTTTCCCTCCTTAGAATATCCATCTGGTTATTTTCTACGCTAACAAGCGTTAGAAGCACAGTTTACCCGGATTCATAATATCATTGGGGTCTAATATAGACTTGACCTTTTTCAAGGCGGCCACGGTGGCAGCGTCTTTATTAATAATGCTCCTGGCACTGGTACCGTAAGGCCTTGAGAAGAACGCCCCTTTAGCCATCAAGCTTGTGACAACCCTTTCAGACAGTTCCCTGACACGGTCAGACTCGCTCTGGTTTTCGGGGTCATAAAACAGGTTGAATTCGCAGTGACAGTTGGTACCCTGCACTATCGGCTGGAGGTAAACGCCCATCTCTGAAGTCGGGTAGCCGATTTCATGAGCCTCATCATACATGGTGTCGAGCAGACCAGGTAGATTATCATAGACAGTTATAAAGAATATGTCATGGCAAGCTCCTTTGTGGCGGAGCTTCCAGTAAGGCTCCCTGGATGGGTGTTTGACGGTTTCCAATAAATCATAAGCCGATACCGCACCAATGGCCTGTGCCGGTTCCAGTCCCACCCGCTGGGCTATGTCCATCATGTCTTTTATCTGGCCGTTTACCCTCTCCTCGGCGAAATATTCGTAGCCGGCGATATTGAAGAAAAGCACCCAGGGAGGCAGCGCGTCCTTAAGCTCCTGGTAGTCACGTGGCCATCTCTTCGCCATGATAGCAGCCAGATTGGAATCATTGAGCACAAAGCATTCATTAACCAGTCGCAGCCTTATCAGCCAGTGAACCATCTCTAGTATCTTATCGAGCTGCGAGAAACCAACCATAAAGGGCTCTTCAAGCGCAGGGATGAGCTCACATCTCACCGACGCCCAGGTGACGATACCCATCGTGCCCTGGGCTCCCTGAATAACCCTGTACCAGGAAGCTGCCGAAGGTCCGGCAGCTTCTTTTTGCGCACCCCCGGCAGCCCATTGCTCTTCTATTGTGCCCGGCCCGGCGGCGGCTCCGGTGCGGAACATATCGCCAGTGCCGAAGATAACCTCAACGCAGCTTAAAGGGTCAGCTATATCCCAGTGATACTTGGGCATTACTACTGGCTCCCTCTCCAGCATGCTGCCGACAACGGACTTTGATTTGCGTGGCAGTAAAGGTAAATTGAGTCTCAGTCCTTCCCGGGCAACCGCCGGTATCAGTTCTTCAAAGGTTACACCTGGCTCAAACATAGCCACGCGATTTTGCCGGTCAACCCTGATTATCTTCTTCATGCCGCTTAAGTCCACAATAACGGCACCGCCGATACCGGGAACAGTATCGCCGCGGAAGTGGGGAGGGCCTGAGCTTACCGGCACAAGCGGCGTTAGAGTCTCATTAGCCAGCTTGACCAGCTTTTCTATATCCGCCATCTTTCTGGGCCTGACCACGCATTCCGGCTTGACCGCATTAACGAAACTCATGTCTCGGGAATATTCTTCCAGCGTCTCCTGTTTGCGGTTGATACTGCCAGCCCCGACTATTTTTACCAGTTTATCTTCTGCAATCATTGTTGCCTCCTTTCGCTATCCTAGCTATTATGTAGTTATATTATCCGGCTGTCAATCACCAATCATTACTGTTGAAGCGCACCAGAATGGCCGTACCATAGTTAATCCATTTGAATATTAAGCTAAAGAATATACCAACGATCCTGATATACCTGCGTAGTAAAAGACCGAAACGGAATCAGCATAAACTACGTATAAGTCAGGGACTCTACCAACTGAGTTACTCCCTGCTTGAGATAATTACAGCCAGATTTTACGCTAAATCTGGTGGTAAAGCAAGAAAATTAGCTCAGGACTTTTCACTTTTTCTCTTGGAATAGTATCTGACGTCGTAATATTCGTATCCAAATTTTTTAAAAATCTCCTGAGATGCCGTGTTCTCTCCTTCGATAACACAAGCAAAGACCTCCAACCCCAGTTTTTCAAATTCCTCTTCCAACGCCGATACAAGTTTCCTGGCGATATTCTGATGGCGAAACTCGGTGGCGACGGCTAAACGGTTTATCCAACCCTTGCGTCCGTCATGTGTTCCCAGCACGCAACCGACCAGCCGCCCGTCTGTCTCAGCGACAAGGAATATGGTTGTGCCGTTAGCCATCTGCTCTTTTATCTTCTGATAGGAATGTTCAGGTAAATCGAGCTTGATTTTATCCCGTCTATAATGTAAGTTATACGCAAAGCAGGTCTCACAACGTTTCATGGCTACAATCACTCATTATAAGCTAGAATACAGTTTACGTCGCTCATTTGTGCAGAGCCGGAGTGTGCCGCTAATAAGATACGGGAAAGAAGGAGAGCGTGTTTAGTGGAATTACTTAATGTGCTGGTCATCACTCCTGCTTTCGATAAATCCACGCCGGTAGCCGACGAGGAGATTCTTCGACAGATTGCTCTTGTCAGTCCGGTGATAAATGTCAGGGATGCCTCGGCTCTGGCCCATGCCGAATTCCACGGAGACAAGGCTGCTAAAGAACAGCTCGACGTACTGCTAGCCGAGGCTGAAGTTATATATGGGCTTATCCTTCCCCAGGATATCGTGGTTCGAGCGCCGAAAATGAAATGGTTTCAGACGATGTCCGCCGGGGTAGACCGCTTCGCCCAGACGGATATCTGGCAGAGCCCGGTGAAAATAACGGGCGTCAGTGGCATTCACGCCATACCAATCGGCGAATTCGTGCTGGAGTTCATGCTCATGTTTGCCAAACAGGCACCGTTATGCTTCCGGATGAAACAAAAGCGAGAATGGAAACGGTTTATGCCGTCCGTATTACACTCAAAGACGGTGGGGATAGTGGGATTGGGTAACATTGGACGGGAGGTGGCGAGACTATCCAAAGCGTTCGGCATGAGAGTGATAGCCACCCGCCGGTCAGTAAAACCGGGAACGCGGGCCAGACATGTTGATATGCTGTTACCCCCGGAGGAACTAAAGCAATTGCTCGCGGCGAGTGATTACGTGGTAGTCTCCACGCCACTTACGCCAGAAACGCGGGGACTGATTGGGGAAGAGGAACTCAAGGCCATGAAACCTACCGCCCATATCATCAATATCAGCAGAGGCGGCACTATTGATGAAAAGGCATTGATACGCGCCCTTGAAGAAAACCGGATTGCCGGGGCGGGGCTGGATGTCTTCGCTACCGAACCCCTGCCCGCAGACAGCCGGCTGTGGGAACTTGATAATGTGATATTCAGTCCGCATGTTGCCGGTGGCATGGAAGACTACATGGCGCGAGCCACCGAGATATTCTGCGAAAACCTGAGGCGCTATCTGAACGGGCAGAAACTCATCAACCTGATAGATAAAAGGAAAGGTTATTAGAGAACCAACCGGTAAGAAAATAAAGCAGGCAGCGGGATTGCCTGCTGAGGGGAAAGGAGATAGAAAAATGCCAATGACGTTGGAACAACTGGAAAATGAGGTCATGCGCCTGAAAGCACAGGTAGCCGAGAGCACCTGGGCTAAAGACTACCTGGAGATATGGAAACTGCAGTCACTCTACGCGCACCTATACCACATTGGCAAGAGAGCGGAGGTCCCGTTACTCTTTGCCCAAAAAACGCCGGGCGTGACTATGGAAATAGAAGACAGCGGCGTCTATGAAGGCATTGAAAGCATCACTAGGTTCTGGAACACGGTATTCAGCGAGAAGAAACACATGACGGCCGGATTCCTCGCTTTGCACATGACCGTGAATCCCGTTATTGAGATTAACCGAGAAGGGACAATGGCCAGAGGCGTCTGGCATTCTCACGGGTATGCGTCCATGGGAGCAGGCGGGCCCCTTAAGCAGTTCCTGTGCCTGGGTAAATACGATATGGAGTACGTTAAAGAGGACGGCCAGTGGAAATTCTTTAAGTTCGCCTACCGGCTTACTTTCATGTGCCCTTACGAAAAGGGCTGGGTGGAAGAACCCGTTGGAGGAAGTATAGCCGGCTCCCCGGAAAATAATCCCGATAAACCCACCACCTATCACATGCCTTACAGTCGGTACAGGATAAACGTGATGCAGCCCCCACCACCTGAGCCATACAAAGACTAAGCATATCCTGCTGGAATATAAGAAAAGAGCGAGTAACCAGAAAGGCTAGAGTTTGGTCCCCAGCTTCTGGGTCGGTCTCAGCATGGCTATTAGTATGAGACCGAAGACGCTAAAGGCCGCGCATATCAGGAAAGCCAGCTGATAGCTGTTAGTCAAATCGAAAATATAACCGGTCACGACCGGGCCGACCGCACCTCCGGCGGTAAAGCCAAGGCCAATAACCCCGTATATCAAACCGTGGGAACTCAGCCCAAAAAGACGGGCAATCAGGGGTGACTCCGATGTTCCCATACCCCCGAGAGCGAGGCCAAAGACAATAGCAAAAAGGTACAGCACCCACAGCTCTCTGGCAGGCGCCAGCCATAACAAAGATGCAATCATTAGGACAAAGCCGATAATCATAATTTTTCTGTTGCCTATTCTGTCGCCGATGATACCACCCAGCAGGAAATTGCCGATAACACCTATTCCGCCATTAACAGCCAGAATATTGGCGGCACTGATGTCGGTGATTCCCAGCTCTATGGCATGTGGTACGATATGCACCGTAATAGCGAAGGCTGCATATCCGAAGCAGAAGAATATGATGGTCGTCATCCAGAACTGAGAGGTATGAACCGCTTCTTTGAGGGAGAAGTCACTGGACTGGGATGTCAATACCGGCGGTTTCTCCTTATTTTCACCATCAGGCAATTGCCCCGTTCCACCCGGGTCCCGCCTTAAAAACTGAGCAAACAGAAGAATAGAGACCAGAACCACACCGCCCAGTATGAGATAGGAATTACGCCAGTCATAAGCGGATATCAGCCGGCTGATTATCGGCGGAGCAATCAACTGGCCTATCGTCAATCCGCATATGACGATGCCTGTCATCAGGCTTCTTCTGCCGACGAACCACCTGGCCACAGATGATAACAGAGGGATCCAGACGCCGCTCATGCCGATACCTAGTATAAAGCCGTAGAAAAGGTATAACTGCCAGACAGAATTGACCTGAGACATCAGCAGATAACCCAGACCTAAAAAGAAGCCACAGAACGTCACCACTATCCGGGGCCCGTATCTATCGTTAAGACCACCCATGGCAATGCCCAGCACACCATGAAAAATCGTACAAAATGAATAGGCGCCCGAGGTTACGGCTCTACTCCAGCCAAATTCATCAATAAGCGGATTGAAGAAAACACCAAAGACAATAAATAGACCCCACGATACCAGCATAATGATGAAGGCAGATGCAACCACGATATACCCATAGAAAAAACGCGGTGCTTCATTATGAGGCTGGTGGACTCTATTACTGGTCACGATAAACCGGTTCCCGGGCAACTCTTCCTGTCAGAATATGCTTATTATAACACAAGAGGCAGGAAATGCAGCAGCCAGGACTGAGGTTGAGTATATCGTGTTACGTTAGAGTAATGCTAAGGGAGATTCATGGACGGATACAGACGAATAAGTAGACTACTGTCAGGGACAAGTTTGTGTTACGGTGCCGTTAGCGGTAAATGCATACATGCATCCTGACTTTATCGAACCCCCGTTCAGGCTCAGGTAGTCCGCCAGCACCAGCGACAGCACATCGTTGGTCTGAACCTGGCTCATGTTCGCCGTGGGGCCAACCGGCTTTAGAGTTCCGTTAAGGCTATCGGACAGCATTTCTATCACAGCCGTCTGGATATTGTGGAGTTCAGAACCGTGGGATTCAACCTTACCTTCGTTAACAAGCTTACCGATATTGGGCATAGCAACTGCGGATAAAATACCCAACACAGCCACAACTACCAAAGCTTCGAGAAAATAGCCCATTCCTGGCCTGTTTTGCATGTTCCCACCGTTCTTTACATTTAACGCAATATGGTACTATTGTACTGATACCTCGTATTATGTACATCTATACAAACAACTATTTTCATTAAGGGATATCCCCGATTTCATTCAGAATGGGAGTGAACCCTTAAGAGAAATAGAGGTTTCTCCACTTTCCAGACGCGTACAGGTATACTAAAGTAAATCTCATAATGATGGCGAAGAAAGTGCTTATCATAGACAACACCGCATCACCCGTGACCAGCTCTCGGCTTTTAACCGGCGATGGCTATAACATCGATATGGTGTGTGATATCGACACAGGCCGGCAACGGCTGGATAACCAGGTTTATAACGTTATTATTATGAAGGCGGGTCCCGAAACCGAGAGCTGGCAGCTCTGTGAAGAAATCAGGCGTCTATCAGGTATACCTCTAATTGTTATCAGTATGAACGCCAGCGCCGATACCTGCGTTAAGGCAATCAACGCTGGTGCCGATTATTTCCTGAGAAAGCCTTTAGGGCCGCTGGAGTTCAGAGCCAGGGTAAATTCGCTGATTCAGCGTACAGCTCTAAAGCCAGCGGCACCTGCCGTAGCTTAGCTTCTTGACCAGTATAATTCACAGATACCACCGACTGCATTCCTGCATCCTCGTGCACTTAATAGAACTTGCTTAATTGCATTAACTTTGCTATTTTGAGAATATTGGGGATACAGCCAGCCTACTGAAATAGCTACCAAATCTTGCTGTGAGAAAATCAGCCTACTGTTGACCAAGACACCTGCAGAACGATTGAGAACTATAATTCGCTAACATGAGTGTCGCCTTGATTATCAAAAAACTGGTGGTAGGGTCACTATCAGCTAACTGCTATATCGTCGGCTCGGAGGCTACGGGAGAAGGCATGGTAATCGACCCTGGAGGCAATACCGAAGGCATTCTTAACGCCATTACTGATTCAGGGCTCGACATTAAAATTATCGTGCTTACCCATGGTCACTCCGACCATATCGCTGCTTTATACGATATCCAGGATAGGACCGGGGCGGAGGTAGCCATTCATGCTGAAGATGCTGACTTCCTTCATGGCCGGGGGTCTTTCAGTACCATGTTCGGTATTTCCTATAAAACCCCCGAGCCGCCCGACAGGCTGCTCCGCGAAGGAGATGTGATAGACATAGGCGGTCTGCGATTCTCGGTACTGCATACACCGGGTCACACACCCGGCAGTATTTGCCTTCTTACCGGCGACAAGGTATTTACCGGAGATACCCTTTTCTATCGAGGCATCGGTACCACCCTGATGCCCGGCAGCAGCCGCCGCCAGCTCATAGACAGTATCCATGCCCGGCTGATGGTACTACCAGACAGCACCGTCATATATCCCGGGCATGGCCGAGAGACTACCATCGGCGCCGAGTGTAAGAACAACCCGTACGTACGCGGCTGGTAGCTCTGAGCAGTAAACCATGACTGTTCATTTAACCCCCGCCGTATAATCTTTCCACAGTGCTATTTACTACATACCCTATCAACCGTACAAGAATATTTCTGTTCGGCCTGCCCGGTAAACAAACGCCGATAAGGCGACCGCCATATGAATACTAACACGCACTGATTCTCTCTTTCGGGCAGATATTGAAGTGTGACTTTTTTGTTAGAGTTCGCCCGTAATTTGTGATTTGTCTGTAACCGAACAGGACTAGAGTTACCCCAGAACATCCGTTAATTCGGTTAATCATGTGAACAACGTAATTAACTTGAGGCAAAATAAATAAGAGAAACCCAACACACCAGTGCGGGCAAAGGATTGAGCGCCAGTGCATCCAAGGAGGTGAAAATTGAAAACAAGATTTGAGATACCGTACCCGGAATATCTCACCACAGGTGCTGTTGCCAGGCATTGTGGTGTAAGCAAAGTAACAGTATTGCGATGGATTGAAAAAGGCAATCTGGTAGCCTTCAGACTTCCCGGGGGTCAAAACCGAATACACCGCGACGATTTCTACACTTTTGCGGCCAAACACAGCATACCTATTAAAAGAACTCACAATTAACGTCAACCGGAATTGGCACTACCGGTTAGCTTGTGGCCTGTCCCTGAAGTAAATATCTGGCGTCTGGTAATTAGAAAAGCCCTCCTGGAACCATCCACCTGCCTGCCATCTGACTTCCCTTTACCGACTCGGGGAGGGGAAGTGGTTTTGGCGGATATGGAACCTTGAAGACCTGAACCTCTCATATCGCTAACAATACTCCTGGCGTTACTCTTATAAATTTCCGTGAAAGCGTTCGCAGCCAAACACCGCTTGTGATATTTCTGTGAACTTTCATAATTTGTCTGTGATATTAATGTGATTTAGTCCTAATATACTTCAAAGGTACCAAACACTGCTAGCAACGATTATTCTGACAGTTCCGATTTTATGTCCGAGCAGTTAGTAAGGCAAGAAAGTAAAAGGAGCAATAAGTTTGCAGTACGATTCTGAGCAGTGGATTCCAGAATATATCACTGTTGGTTTTATTGCCAAGCGTTGCGGTGTCAGCAATACGACCGTGCTACGGTGGATTACCACCGGACAGCTACCGGCGTTCAGGCTTCCCGGCGGTCATTACCGTGTAGAGAGAGAGAATTTCTCCGAATTCCTGACGAAATACAGCATGCCCGTACCGAACATGTATCTTCAAAACCAGTAAAAAATACAGCAATAAGTGATAAATATATAAAACGATACCAGTGAGGTATAGAGAGATGATGTAACAAAAAGATTATAACCGAGTTAGAAATTTACAGAAGAGGTGAACGATGAAAGCACTAAATACACGAAATATATCAGGAGGTGAAATTATGCGTACATTTTTAAAGAGAATACACCGAGATAGTAAAGGCTTTACCCTGGTAGAACTGCTCATTGTGGTCGCTATTCTGGGAGTACTGGCGGCGGTAGTCCTGCCCAACGTTACCGGGCTTGCCGGCGAGGGACAGACCGAAGCTGCCAAGGCCGAGCTGGTAACTGTTCAGACAGCTATGGATACGATGATGGCAAAGACAGCTCAAACCGCAGTTACGGCCACATCGGCAACCAGCAATATGTCGGCTTTCCCTACCGGTAACGTGCTGTATCCAACGTACCTAAGGACGGCGTCAACCAAGGGTACATATTCCTGCAGCACCACCGGACTGGTGACACAGGTAACTACCGGTTATGAGTAGACTATCGGCTAAAAATACCAGGTAGTGCTATTCAGGTAACAGGGAAGCAGGAGCGGCCAGGTTACATGCCTAGTCGCACCTTGTTGCTAAGTGAGGTGCGGTAACAGGTGAGAAGTACCGGAATTAACCGGTGATATGATGGGCTGAAACACAATGCGGTCTTGGCACCAGACAAGGGTGAGCAATGAAGGTAAGAGTAAAACTGATTATCGGATTTTCGGCCATTGTGATCTGTTTATGGCTGATTGTTTCCTATGCCGGGAATAATTACGGAAACCTGAAGCAACAATTTACGGCCGTGGGAGAGGACATCATTCCCAACACAATGGACCTGACGGAAGTGGAAAAGACAGCTTACGATGCGTACCGCCAGTCGGTGGATTATATCCTCTTCGATATGACCGAGGCGAAACAAAACGCTATATACAAGATAAATTACCTCAACGATATCAGGAAAAAGTACGTATCTTATGGAGAAGGCATCGAGGATGAGGAATATATAGTCCACCAGGAACTCATATCCAGAATTAATGTGTTAACACTGGGCATCATCACAGTAATGAACATGAAGGAAATGGGGGCCAACCTCGATGAGTTACTTGCCCAGGACCGCAATACCAACCTCCCGGCGCTTCTCGACCTGGAGCACTATATTAACGAACAAAAAGCAGCCAACATTGAAGAGCTGGCAGTGGTGAAAACTGACTTCCAGCAGGCATATACTCAAGGTATAAACTGGCTCCTCATCAGTGCCGGTTTGATTACACTTATTGCCGTAGCGGCCTCATTTCTCACAACGAGGTCGATAACACGGCCACTACACGCCTTGCATAAAGGTACCGAGATAATCGCCAAGGGTAACCTGGATTACAAGGTCGGCACCAAGGCACGGGATGAGATAGGACAGCTATCACGAGCCTTCGACCAGATGACCCTGAATCTGACGAGCAGCATGACATCAATAGATAATCTTAACCAGGAAATTGCCGAGCGTAAGCGGGCGGAGGAAGCCCTGAGAGAGTCAGAGGCGAAATACTCCAGTCTCGTTGAACGCGGAAATGATGGCATCGTTATCCTTCAAGATGGGGTAATAAAATACGCGAACTCAAAGATGGTTCAGATGCTCGGTTACACATTAGAAGAAACAATAAACAAGCCATTTATTAATTACGTTTCCCCGGAGCATAGAGAGTTTGTGATAGACAGGTACAGAAAAAGGATAGCCGGCGAAGAAGTGCCAGAGACATACGAGCTCGACATCATCGCCAAAGACGGCAAAACGGTTAATGTTGAAGTAAATGCAAGCCTGCTGGAATATAAAGAAACAATAGCTGACATGGCCATTATCCGGGACATTACGGAGCGTAAGCGGGTAGATGAAGCCTTACGGGAGTCCGAGGAGAAGTTCTCCAAAGGCTTCTATTCCAGCCCCGATATAATGTCCCTCGTCAATCTTGAAAATAATAAAATCATCGAGGCTAATGACAATTTTACCCATTATACAGGCTACACCCGTGATGAAGTTATTGGGCACACGGCGACAGAGCTAGGTATCTGGGCAAACCCAGAGGAGCGCGACAGAGTAATTAGGACACTGCATGAGCAAGGTAGAGTTAGCAATGAGGAAATCCATACACGTACCAAGTCAGGTGAGATACGTATAGGGATGTTCTCAGCCGAGACAATCCACATTGGTGGCGAACTGTATTCAATCACCGTAATAGTAGACATCACCGAGCGCAAGCGGGCGGAGGAGGCCCTGCGGGAGTCTGAGGAGAAGTTCGCGAAAGCCTTCCGCTCCAGCCCTGACGCCATCGCCATCACCACACTTGAAGATGGTAGATTTATTGATGTTAATGACAGCTACACCCGTATTACCGGCTTTACCCGCGAAGAGGTGATTGGCCACACTACAAGTGAGCTCGGTCACTGGAGGAAGCCAGGGATGCGCGACAGAATCATAAGGACGCTGATGAAACGGGGCAGAATCAGCAATGAGGAAGTTCACTTGCGTTTGAAGTCAGGCGAGCAAAGTACATCACTATTCTCAGCCGAGCTAATCCACATAGGCGGTGAACCGTGCATGATATCCGTGACAACTGACATCAGCGAGCGCAAGCGGGCGGAGGAGGCCCTGCGGGAGTCCGAGGAGAAGTTCTCAAAAGCCTTCCATTCCAGTCCAAATTCAATGTCTGTTACCACACTTAAAGAAGGCATATTTATTGATATCAACGACAGCTTCACCCGGGACCACGGCTACACCCGTGAAGAGGTAATTGGCAAGAGTTCAAGAGAGCTAGAGATCTGGGCAGATCCAGAGCAGCGCGATAGGACATTAACGAAGCTAAGGAAACATGGACGAGTTACATATGAAGAATACACTGCCCGCACGAAGTCTGGTGAAATACGCACAATGTTATTTTCCGCCGAGCCAATCCACATCGCCGGTGAAGATTGCATTATCACCGTAACCACCGACATCACCGAGCGTAAAAAGAGGGAGCAACTGCAACAAGATGAAAATTACGTGCTAACACTTCTAGGGCAGGGGGCAGAATTAAGCGAACTGCTGGATGCCATCGTGCGCCTAGGGGAAAAGCATGACTCTTCTATTAAAGGCTCTGTGCTGCTTTATGATTCGTCAAGAGACCGCCTGATTCAGGCGTCCGCCCCGAGTTTACCCGATGATTTTAAAGAACCACTAAAAGATGGACTACCTATCGGGCCGAATATAGGCGCATGTGGAACCACAGCGTATAAAAAGCAGCGTGTAATCGTTGCTGATATTAAGAACAGCCCTCTGTTTGAATCATTTAAAGAAATTGTAAGGTGTTTAGCTGATAACGGCTTACTTTCCTGCTGGACTGAACCCATCATCTCATCAAGCGGAGAACTACTCGGCATCATAGCTAACTACGGGAACAAGGTGGGTGAGCCGAATGCCGACAGCCTCCGCGTGCTGGAGTGGTCAGCTAAAGTCGCTGCCATTGCTATTGAGCGCAGGCAGGCGGAGGAGGCTCTGGCTAACGAAGCGACCCGGCGGCGTATCTTCATCGAGCAGTCCCTAGACGGGATAGTGGTCCTCGATGGGAACTCCAAGGTGTATGAGGCGAACCAGCGATTTGCCGAGATGATCGGGTACTCCCCCGAGGAAGTCCGTGAACTCCACACGTGGGACTGGGATACTCAGTGGACACGTGAGGAATTGCTTGAGATGGGACGGAATGTCGACGAGACCGGTTACCACCTGGAGACATACTGGCAGCGTAAGGATGGTACGACCATTGACGTTGAAATCAGCATTAATGGAGCAACCATCGCAGGACAGAAGTATATCTTCTGTGTGTGCCGCGACATAACTGAGCGGAAACGGGCGGAGGAGGCACTGAAGGAAAGGGAGAAAAGGTTCAGCGATATCGCCGAGAATTCATTGGAGTGGATCTGGGAGGTCGATACGGAGGGGAAATACACTTACTCGAGCCCTGTTGTAGAGGATATTCTAGGGTATAAACCTGAGGAAATGCTTGAAAAACACTTCTATGACTCTTTCCATCCCGACGAACGGGAAGAACTAAAGAAAGTAGCATTTGAGGCGTTTGCCCAAAAAGAGAAGTTCGGAGAATTTGAAAACCGGAACATACACAAGAACGGCAAAACGGTCATACTTTCGACGAGCGGCGTCCCCATAATCGATGAGGAAGGGAACCTCCTCGGGTACAGAGGTGTAGACACTGATATCACCGAGCGCAAGCAGGCGGAGATGGAATTAAGAGCTAATGAAGAGCGCTTCCGGCTTATTGCGGATAATGCCACTGACATGATTTCACGCATTCAAATGGTGCCGACAATCAGGACAGACTATGTGAGTCCATCCTGCTTTCATATAACAGGCTACAAGCAGGAAGAGTTCTATAACGACCCCGATCTCGGACTGCAAATGATCCATCCAGATGATAGAGAGTTCTTTCATAAACACATCATGTCTGGTAATAAAAAACACCAGAAACCCATCACTATAAGACTGGTCCGTCAAGACGGCAGGATAATCTGGATAGAGCAGACCCATACGATGATTACTGATGAGCTGGGAGAACCCATAGCTATGCACCTCATCGCCCGTGACATCACCGCGCGTAAAGAGGCGGAGGAAGCACTGCGGCGATCTGAACAGAAGTTCTCTAAAGCCTTCCGTTCCAGTCCTAATACCATTGCTATTACCACGCTCAAGGATGGCAAATTCATTGAAGTCAATGATAGTTTCACCCATATTACCGGCTATACCCGTGACGAGGTGATTGGCCGGAATTCAAAAGATATCACTATCTGGGCAAAGGCCGAGGACCGCGAGAGAATGCTTAAAATGTTGAAGGAAAAGGGCCAGATTTATAATGAAGAATTCGACTTTCGTATAAAGTCAGGCGAAATACGCACCTGGTTGTTCTCCGCCGAACTGATAGACATAGGAGACGAACTATGTATTATTTCCATGACGATTGACATTACCGAACTCAAGAGGGCACAGACGGCCTTAAGTGAGAGCGAAGAGAAATTCTCCAAAGCTTTTTCCTCCAGTCCCGATATAATTTCTATCGTCAATATCAAAAATAATACATTCATTGAGGTCAACGATACTTTTGTTAATTTTACCGGCTACACCCGTGATGAAGTTATTGACCATACTGCGACTGAAATCAGCATCTGGGCGAATCCGGAGGAACGCGACAGGATATTGAAGATAATGAATAAGCAGGGGAGCGTAAGTAACGAAGAATTTCACTTACGTACGAAGTCAGGCGAGATACGACTGGCCCTGTTCTCATCCGAGCAAATCCTTATTGGTGGTGAGCCGTGTTCAATCGCCGTGGTAATCGACATCACCGAAAGCAAGGCGGCTGAAGAGAAGCTCAAACAGACGCTGGCAAAGCTGGAGAATTCCAGCGCGCAGCTGGCAGCGACCAACAAAGAGCTAGAAGCCTTCAGCTACTCCGTCTCTCATGACCTGCGGTCACCGCTCAGGAGTATCGACGGCTTCAGTCAGGCTTTACTGGAAGACTACGAGAATAATCTTGATAAGAATGGAAAGGACTATCTGCGACGCCTACGAGGTGCCAGCCAAAAAATGGGTGAACTCATTGATGGCATACTGAAGCTGTCTCGTCTGACCAGGAGCGAAATGCACAAAGAGAAGGTTAACCTGAGTGCGCTGGCAGAGGAAATCACAGCCAGACTACAGGAAGATCAGCCAGAACGCGATGCTGATTTTGTCATCAGTAAAGGGCTAATCGACAGGGGGGACCCCGAGCTATTGAGAGCATTGTTTGAGAACCTGCTGGGTAATGCCTGGAAGTTTACCAGCAAGTGTGAGAAGACAAGAATAGAATTCGGCATTACCAAAAACGGCGAGAGAAAAACCTATTTTATAAACGATAATGGTGCCGGTTTTGATATGACCTATGTCGATAAGTTGTTTAGTGCTTTCCAGCGCCTGCATGAAACCAGCGAATTCCCGGGAACCGGCATTGGTCTGGCAACAGTACAGCGAATCATTAACCGGCATGGTGGTAGTATCTGGGCTGAAGGGGCTGTGGGGAAAGGCGCTACCTTCTATTTTACTCTCAACTGAAGGAGGATAAAAATGGTTGTAAGAGGAGAAACAATACTGCTGGTGGAAGATAACCCTGACGATGTAGAGTTGACGCTGCGGGCATTCAGGAAAAACAACATCGCTAACAATACGGTGATAGTCCGTGATGGCGCCGAAGCTCTGGACTACCTCTTCGGCACCGGAGACTATGCCGAACGTGATATCAACGACACGCCAAGGATTATCCTGCTTGATCTAAAATTACCTAAATTGAACGGACTCCAGGTACTGGAACGCCTGCGTGCCGACGAGCATACCAAGCTGACACCGGTGGTTATCCTCACCTCGTCAAAAGAGGAACAGGACCTTATCCGTGGATACAAGTCCGGGGCAAACAGCTACGTTCGCAAGCCGGTCAATTTCAACCAGTTCATTGAAGCCGTACGCAACATAGGACTTTACTGGTTGCTAATAAATGAATCACCGATTCAAAATTAGCAGTCAATACATAATAACTAATGGTAAAAATACGAGTAATCCGGTGACGCAGAATGGAAAAAAAAACCATTAATGTCTTGCTTATCGAAGACAACCCTGATGATGTTGAGTTGATACGCAGGAAACTGACCAGATCCGTTGAAAGACAGTTTTCGGTGACACATGTAAGAAGTCTGAAAGACGGCTTGGTAGCACTGTCCACCAGTTTGCCTGACCTGATTCTATCGGACCTGGGTCTGCCGGACAGTCACGGACTTGATACGGTCACCAAGGTACTGCAGATGGCATCAAATATCCCGCTGGTAGTCCTGACCGGCTATGATGATGAAGCCGTGGCTATCAAGGCAGTTCAGCTGGGCGCACAGGACTATCTCGTAAAAGGGCAACTGGATAGCAGCCAGATAGAACGCGCCTTTTTCTACGCAATTGAACGTTCCCGACTACAGGGGGAACTTGAACAGCATACAGAAGAACTGAAAAAAATCCAGGCCAATCTTTTGAAAATCCTGGACAAGAACGCCGATGCTATTATCGTTATCAGTCAGGACAAGCAAACGCTCTTTATTAACCCGGCCGCGGAATCCCTTTTCAGGCGTAAAAAGAAAGATTTACTGAATAAACCATTTGCTTTTTCACTTAAGGGAGGCAAAACATCAGAGATTGAAATTAAACATGACGACGACGAAATAACCGTAGCCGAAATGAGCGTGGTGGATATTGACTGGGAGGGTGAACCCGCCTACCTGGCATCATTGCGCGATATTACCGGGCGTAAGAAGGCTGGGAAGCTTATCCAGCAACAAAAGGAGTTCCTGACGAACATATTCGAATCCCTTACCCATCCTTTCTACGTTATAGATGCCAAAGATTACACTATTCAAATAGCGAATAAAGCCACACAATTTGATAATTCATCAGACGCTAAGACCTGCTATGCCGTTACTCATAAAAAAAACCAGCCGTGTGCCGGCGAAGGCCATGTTTGTCCTCTTGAAGAAGTAAAACGTACCAAGAAACCTGCGGTTGTAGAGCATATTCATACCGATGAAAAGGGCAAGATAAAAAACCTGGAAGTGCATGGCTACCCTCTTTTTGATGCTAAAGGTAATGTAGTACAGATGATAGAGTACTGTCTTGATATTACCGAGCGTAAACAAGCCGAGGATGCGTTAAAAGAATCAGAGGAGAAGTTCTCCAAAGCCTTTCGTTGCAGTCCTGATACCATCGCTATCACCACACTTAAAGATAACAGACTCATTGAAGTCAATGACAGCTTTGTCCGTGTTACGGGATATACCCGTGAAGAGTTGTATAACGACAGTTCAATTGAGTTAAACCTCTGGGCGAAGATGGAGGACCGGGATAAAATAATAAGGATGCTGCGGGAACAGGGCAGAGTTAACAATGAAGAAATTAGCTTCCGTATGAAGTCAGGCGAGATACGCTTATTACTGTTCTCAGCCGAAGTAATCAACATTGGCGGTAAACCGTGTGCCATCTCCATGACAGTTGACATCACCGAACGCAAGAAGGCGGAGGAGGCGCTGCGGTTTTCGGACGCTGCTTTCAAGTCTATCCATGAGAGTGTCATCGCCATGGATACGGAATACACTATAACACACTGGAATGAAATAAGTGAACAGATTTACGGCGTCAGAGCGTCGGAGGCGATTGGTAAGAATCTCCTGAGTGTTATTGAGATAGTTGAAAACTACCCGGGAGAAAACGATGAGCGCCTCAACAACCTTGAAACCAGTGGCTATCTCCAGGAGGAGCAACTGCACCGGACAAAGCATGGTGAGGTGTGGGTTGATGTAAGTTTTCAGGCTATAGAGGGAAACGGGAAACGATATGGATGGGTGGCACTGGCAACGGCCATAACCCAGCGCAAGCTTGCGGAAGAGGCACTGAAACGGAGTGAGGAGAAATACCGTGAGCTGATCAGCACCTCCATAGACGGAATAATATCCGTTGACCCTCAGTTGAGGGTCATTATATGGAACCAGGGAGCGGAGAAAATATACGGCTATACAGAAAAAGAGATGCTCGGCCAATCAATTATGAAGGTTATCCCCGAAAGAGACAGAGATAAGACGAAAAAATTATTAGCCCGTTTAAGCAATCCCGAATCAGATAATTCCAAATACGAGGTAGTCGAAGGTGAAGGCCTTAGGAAAGATAGAACCGAGATACCCATCGAGCTCTCATTATCATCAAGAAAAGCTGAACAAACCTGTATCGTGACAGCCATTGTAAGAGATATTAGCGAACGTAAAGAAGCTGAAAAGAAAATCCAAAAAGCTGCCGAGGAATGGAGGATAACTTTCGACTCAATTAACGACTGGGTTTCTATTCATGATAGAGATTTTAAGTTTATGCGCGTTAACACTTCCCTGGCCAAGGCCCTTCACAAGGATATCAAGGATATTATTGGTACAAAATGCTACCAATGCTTGCATGGAATGAACAAGCCGTTGGCTAATTGCCCTCATATCAAGGCTATTCAAAGTAAAAAACCGGCTAAAGCCGAGGTACGCCTGAATAAACCGGATATATATGTCGAGATCTCCGTATCTCCTATATTTAATGAAAATGGTGAAGTTACCAGTACTGTTCACATCACTAAGGATATCACCGAGCGCAAGGAGGCTGAGGAAAAGCTGCGTCAAATAGACAAGATGAAATCCGAATTCCTCTCTAACGTCTCACACGAATTGCGTACGCCACTCCAGTCAATCGGTGGTTTTACCAAGCTAATACTCGAAGGCAAAGTACCCGACCCGGAGACCCAGCAAGAGTTCCTGCAGATTATAGATAGAGAGAGCCAGCAACTTGGCGCCCTAATCAACAGTCTGCTGGACATGTCACGCCTTGAGTCCGGCCATTTCAAGATAAATAAGAGGCTCATGCCGATAAGGGATACCATCATTGATTCCATACAGATATTCCACAGTCTGGCCCGGGATAAGGACATTGAACTCAGCGAAGACATACCACCCGTATTACCAGAGATAGAGATAGATGCCGAACGGCTAAGGCAGGTGGTCATCAACCTGCTCAGCAACGCTATTAAATTTAGCGACCCGGGAGGTAGTGTTAAAGCCAGAGTGGAGAGCCGAAACGGAGAGCTGTTATTTCAGGTCAGCGATAAAGGTATCGGCATGAACAAGGAATCAATATCGCACCTCTTTGAAAGGTTTTACAGAGCCGAAGATAAGCTGGCCAGGGGCGGCACCGGACTGGGTCTCTATATATGCAGGCAGATTATCGAAGCACATGGCGGGCGTATCTGGGCGGAGAGTGAAATAGGTAGAGGCAGTACTTTTAGTTTTACCTTGCCTCTGAATGGCAAAGGAGGAAATGGTCATGCAAAAGAAAATTCTAATAATTGAGGACGACCCGGCTACATCAAGGCTGGTTGATTATTCACTGCGGCACGAAGGTTACGAGGTGTTTACGGCTTCAAACGGGCTGGAAGGGATAAGGAAAGCGCATAATGAAATGCCTGACCTTATCATTCTGGATGTGATGCTGCCGGGTATGGATGGCTTCGAAATCTGCCACCAGCTGCGTTCCGAGCCTGATACCAATAAATTGCCCATTCTTATGTTCTCAGCCAAAGCTCAGGAAATAGACAAGAATACCGGTCTGAAAGTAGGCGCTGACGATTATCTGTCCAAACCCGCCGCCCCATCTGAAATATTGAGTCATGTAGAGGCTCTGCTGGCGAAGAAGGCACACGCAGCCACAGACCAGGAGAAAATGAGTGGATAAGGAAAACACCAAACCCCTCGCTTCGGATAAATCAAGCAAAAAGAGTCTGGGCGAGATGCTGGTTGAGGAGAATCTGCTCACCCAGGAGCAACTGGAGAGCACATTAGCGCTGCAACGACAGCAGGGAGGTAAACTTAACGACATTCTGATAAAACAGGGCCTGGTTAAAGCTGAGACACTGGCCGTTATGCTCAGCATCCATCTAAATCTGCCGTTAATTGACCTGAAGAGACACGCCATACAGCCTCAGGCACTCAGGCTTATCCCCGAAGACATGGCCCGTAAACACACTCTGATACCGCTTGACATCGTTAATGACTCGCTGATGGTGGTCATGGCTGACCCCGAGGACATCCACACTATTGAAGACCTCAAGGCTCAGGCGAAGATGAGGGTTGAGGTAGCACTTGGCGTCCGCTCCGATATTGAGCGCGCTATCAACATTAACTACAGGTCAAGCGGCGCTATTGAGAACAATGTAAGCAAGTTTGCACCAGACCCCGAGGATAAATTGGATGACACCCCGATACTTACGGCCAGGACACCGATTGCCGAGACTATTGACCTGCTGGTTGCCCAGGCGGTTAGAGATAGGGCGTCGGATGTTCACGTCGAACCACAGGAAGACAGGCTCCGGATTCGCTACAGGATTGATGGTATCCTGCATGACATGTTTTCCTTCCCGCTCAGTATCCACATGCCGCTGGTATCACGCATAAAAATTCTGGCCGAGATGGACATCTCGGAACAGAGGCGCCCTCAGGACGGGCAATTTTCCGTAAAACTTGGCGATAATGAAGTTGATATACGCGTCGCCACTATGGAAACGCCTTACGGAGAGAGAGTGACACTGCGGATTCTGGACAAATCTCTGGCTCTCTTCACTTTATCGGAACTTGGATTTTTACCTGGTATTCTTAAGAGATATAAGGCGATGCTGAAGAGCCCTATCGGTATGATACTGGTGAGCGGCCCGACAGGTTCTGGCAAGACGACCACGCTTTACGCATCAATAAACGAGCTGGACCGGAATGAGCGCAATATCATGACGATTGAAGACCCCATTGAATACAACTTTCTGGACATCAACCAGACTCAGGTCAACAATAAAGCCGGGATTACCTTCGCCAGCGGCCTCAGGGCAATCATGCGCCACGACCCAGATGTCATCCTGGTGGGTGAGATCCGGGATACTGACACGGTGACAACCGCCGTCCAATCCGCCCTTACCGGTCATCTGGTACTTTCTTCGATTCATGCCAATGATGCCGTCGGTGTGCTCTCACGGCTAATGGACCTGGGTGTGGAACCGGCCTCAATATCATCGACCTTGATTGGAGTCATCGCCCAGCGCATGGTTCGCCGTATCTGCCCGAACTGCCGTGCCCCCTACCAGCCAACTAAAGAAGAGATACTGGCGTTCAACAGGGAAATTGAGCAGGAGGTCTCCATATTTTATTCCGGGAGCGGATGCAACCTCTGTGCCAATACCGGCTACCGGGGTCGGACGGGTATCTTTGAATTCCTGATAATGAGCGAGGATATAAAGAAAATGCTGCGGAGCAATACTGGCTCCATTGATATTAGGGCACAGGCCATCAGCGAGGGAATGGTAACGATGAAACGTGATGGGATGCTCAAGGTAAAAGAGGGCATTACATCAATAAGCGAAGTACTGCGTAATGTATTTTCTGTTAATTAAAAATGCTGAGGGGCGTATATGGCAGGGACTTGAGATTAATAGCCACCTATACAAACGAATTTCAGAGGTAAGTAATGCCATACAGGTATAGAGCCTATACAGCTGATAAAAAGATTGTGCAGGGCACGATTGAAGTCGCCTCGGAAAGCCAGGCGGAGGGTAGCCTGTACAGTGCCGGCTATCAGCGTATCCTCAGTCTTGAGGAAACGCGGCCGGGGATGAATATCAGAGGAATGATACCGACCCTCTTTGGAGTGAAAACCCAGGATGTGATTGACTTCTCCAACCAGCTAGCCACCCTGGTTGAGTCCGGCATCAGCATATTTACAGCGCTGCAGCTACTTAAGGGACAGGCTTCCAAGGCGGCTCTTAAAGATATTATTAGTGGATTAATCGAGGAAATCCAGGTAGGCAGCTCCTTCTCCCAGGCACTCAGCTACCATCCCGAGGTATTTTCGAATACCTATTGCCAGGTGATAAAAGCCAGCGAGCAGTCAGGCAGCCTGGAATTTGGCCTGAGGCAGGCCGCCAGCTACATGGAGAAACAGACAGCCACATCCCAGAAAATCAAACGCGCCATGTTCTACCCTGCTTTCGTGCTACTAATGGCCGTCGGCGTTACTATTTTGCTCGTTACGGTAGCCCTGCCGCCACTTGTCAACCTGTTTTCCTCGATGGATGCGGAGCTGCCCTGGATGACACGGATACTTCTTGCCATCAGCAGCTTCGTTCTCGACCATACTCTCTATATAGTCATGGGACTGCTTATTTTCATTCTGTTAACCATCAGCCTTCTGAGATTACCATCAGTAAAGCTGGCCAAAGACAGGTTAATGCTGCAAATACCACTCATAGGGGCCATAAACATCGAGCGCGGTGTGCAACATTTCTGTCAGACAGCTTCAATGTTACTAAAAGCAGGCCTACATCTGCCACAGATAATGGATATCTCAATCCAAATAAACAAGAACCAGATTATCCGCGAGTCTTTAAGGAATGTTGAAGATAAGCTGATACAGGGAGAGGGTCTATCACAGCCACTGGCTGAGGTTGAGCTTTTTCCTCCACTCCTCGCAGAGATGGTAGTCGTGGGAGAGAAGACCGGTACTATGGACTCAACCCTCGCCACGCTCGCTGACTATTACGAACAGAGGGTTGACCGCCGGATTGAAATCCTTACTTCGATGATAGAGCCAATATTAACATTAATCATCGGGATAGTGGTTATATTCATAGCTCTTTCCATGATAACGCCGCTGTATTCAATATTGAGGTCGATGCACTGAATGATGATATCAGGTAAAAAAGATGACAGGGACAATAAGACAGAGGTTAGCCCGAATAAAAAACCGGGCTCAGGGACAGAGGGGCCTGGGACTGGTGGAGACGCTGGTGGCCGTGGCTATTCTAGGGACCTCTGTGGTTGCCTTTGTCGCCGCCCTTTCGGCAGGGTCAATCGCCGTAGGTGAGCAGGACGAGGAAGTAGTGGCCCAGAGACTGGCAAGGTCACAGCTGGAATACACGAAAAGTTATAGCTATGACCCGAATGCCACTACCTACCCGAGTGTAGATGTGCCGGCAGGTTACGGCCTGTCCGTTGTGGCTGGTTCCGTCCCGGGGGCCGATACCAATATACAGAAAATAACAGTCACTGTCTCAAGGGATGGGGAGGATATATTTACTGTTGCTGACTATAAGGTAAACCGATGATGACGGCTAATGAACGGGGTTTAACCACGGTTGACCTGGTAATGGCGATAGCTGTTACCGGGCTCATTGTAACTTTTCTGGGAACAAGTATTTACCAGATATTCACCGTTTCTGGATACGGCAATGACAGGCTTATCGCCATGCACGAACTGCAAAATGCCGCCTACTGGTTCGGCTTTGACGGTCAGGGTGCAAAATCAGCTGCCGCAGGTAGCGAGCTGGTTCTTACACAAACAGATAACTCAACGATTACGTATTCATTAACGGGGACTGAGTTGCGACGTACCGCTGATGGTGGCCAGATGACAGTGGCCAGGAATATTACCAGTGCCGGTTTTTTCATGGATAACCGCGTTATTACCATGTCCCTGACTTCATCCCCTGAGGGACGCCACGGTGTAAGTGAACAAGGAACCTACATGGTTTATCTGAGACCAGCAGAGGAAGAGGAATAATGAACAGCGAAAAGGGACAGGCTCTGCCTCTGGCCATGATGGCTCTCGCTCTCGGCACTCTGGTGATAACACCTTTTCTCAGTCATGCCGGCAGCGGCCTTATCGGCTCACTCACCTACGGCGAAACAATCATCCACCAGAGTAGCTGCGATGCCGGTATCGAACACGCAATCTGGAATTTAACCCGAGGCAGCCTGGCGGAGCAGATACCCGAACCGGGTGATGAGGTCACCTATCAGCTTGGCGAAAAGCTCAATGGCTTAACCACCAGTATCACGGTAACCGCCAACGTCACCGCGGAAGGAGGTGGTACCATCGGTGAGATTTCGGATACCACCATAGATACACTCGATTTCGAGACGAATGGCGCGGAACCGGCCAAGATAATCCACGTTTCCGGCAATGTATATGCCATTGTCTATACGGACAGTAACAGTGATGGCTGGGTGAAAACGGTCGAGGTCGCCCTTGATGGTACTATCACAGATATACCCCTTGACTCTTTTGAGTTTGAAAACAGACAAGGACAGTGGACGGATATCACCCATGTTGCCGGGGATATTTATGCTATAGCCTACCGGGGACGGAATGGTGACGGATTTGTCAAGACGGTTGAAATAGAATCCGACGGTGACATCAGTAACAGCGTGGTTGACAGTCTGGAGTTTGATACGCAGAACTGTAATTACCCGGAGATAGTACAGGTATCCGCTGATATTTACGCGCTAGCTTATGAAGGGAATAATGGTGACGGCTTTGTAAGGACAATACAAATAGCATCCAATGGTGATATCAACAACAGGGTAATCGACAGTCTGGAGTTTGATAACAGTAACGGACACGAGCCCGATATCATCCATGTCTCCGGTGACATCTACGCCATCGCTTACCGCGGAAACAATAGAGACGGCTTCCTGAAGACGATAGAGATTGCCTCTAACGGAAATATCACCAATACGGCAATTGATACCTTTGAATTCAACAGATATGAGTGTAATTTCCCGGCTATCAGCCATGTCTCCGGGGATATATTCGTAATTACCTATGATGGCGATAGCCCTGTTCACAGTGTCTGGGGAGGCGGCATTCTGACCACCGTGGAGATAGCATCTGATGGAACGATAGAAAACAGCATCATCGACGAGGCGGTCTTTGATAGCGATGATGGTAACTACCCGGATATCATATGTGTTGGCAGTAACGTGTATGCTATCGCCTACACAGGAGTCAACGAAGATGGCTGGTTGAAGACGTTAACCATCGAGAGCGATGGTAGTATGCCCGACAGTATAATCGACTTCCTTGAATTTGATACACAGACGGGCTATTGCCCGGATATCATTAACGTAACTACTGACATTTTCGCCATTGCCTACACCGGTACTAACCAGTGGCACGGCATTCTAAAGACGGTTGAAATAAGTTCCAGCGGCGGTGGTACATCCGCGGCTTATGAAATCGTTTCTACCGCTGGAGACAGGGCTATCCGTGCTTTCGTTAATACCGCCAACACGACTGCCTCTATTCTGGCGTGGCAAATAGAGTAAAAAAGGAGGCCTGAAAATGAGTTATGATTCGACAATTCTCTCCAATATCTTCCTTGCCTGTATCGCACTTACCAACCTGGTAATACTGGCGATACTTTACAGAAATAGCAACAGTCAAAAATCCTAAAGAAGAGAGACTTCTGTGAAGAAGGGGAAACTACTGATAATACTGCTGATAGTTACCCTGGTCGTGGTGTATTACTTGTTCGGCACGGGCTATTTGAAACTACGGCAGGAGAATGAGGCGCTGGCATCCGAAATAACCAGTGTCACCGGAAATCTGATGCAAATTCCTTCACCACCTGCCGACCTTGAGCAGAGATTAGCTGCCGCGCAATCAGATTGGGACGAGGCCAGGAATACATTCCCCGAGAAGCTAAACACTACCCAAATAGTGAATACTATTCTCGAGCTTGCCGAGGATGTCGGGGTTAAGGCAATACCCCTGGTAACGAAACCATGGACAACAGAGAGCATTAACGAAAATGACTACTCTGTTTTTCGATTTGATGTTGTTGTAAAGGGTACTTCGGAGCAACTGGCCAGCTTTTTGAGACGACTGGAACACGATGAGATCGAGACACTTGTCATGGAGAATTTAAGTGTGAATAAAGAAAACGAGGCTTCTGTAAAAGTAAGCATTTCTAAAGCTGCTACACGTATAAACGCCAGTCTGTCAATAGCTGTCTATGCCCAATCTCCGGCTGCTGAGCCAGAGGAGAAGGATACATAGTAATGTACGTTACCCTGAATATCAGTAACAGCAGCATCAGAATCCTTGCCGTAAAGGGAAGGCAGGTAAATAAGTGGGGAAGCACGGACCTGACGGCCGGGCTGGTCCGGGATGGTTTTATTATGCAGCCGGAGGCTGTCGGCGAGGTCATTGACGCCCTGTTTAAATCAACCGGAATACCCAAAGAAAAAGTCATTACCAGCCTTTCAGGTCTATCCTTTACTTATCGATTCATCAGCCTGCCCAAGATGAAATCCGGTCTTCTTAAGGAAGCCATTCAACGTGCCGCCAAGAAAGAAATGTCTTTGCCTCTGAATGAACTGTATCTTTGCTGGCAGCTTGTACCTGGTTCTGAGGATGAGCAGGCCTTTTTCGTCCTGGGGGTGTCACGACACCTGGTTGACGCCATGATTCAGACATTGAGGGTGGCCGGAGTTGAGCCCTATCTCATGGATTTGCAGCCGCTGGCACTGGCCAGAGCTGCCAACCGCAGCGACGCTATCGTCACGAACCTGGAACCCGAATGCTATGACATCGTCATTATTGCCGATGGCCTGCCCACGGTTATTCATACTATAAGTCCCCGAGGTGAGGGGGCTACTCTCGACGATAACATCCATCGCTTGGCGGATGAGTTAACCAAAACAGTAGCCTTCTACCAGAGCAGCCACCCGGAAAATCATCTCAGTCCAGCTACCCCCCTGCTGCTGACTGGTTTGCTGGCTACCGAGGTTACCACACAAGGACTGCTCCAGTCTGAGATAGAATACCCCATTGAACCCCTGATTCCGGCACTGGAATTCCCGTCTGACCTGCCCGTTGCCTCATATGCGGCCAGCATTGGGCTGGCTCTTAAAAAAATTCCACAAAAAACAGCAGGTAAAGGAGATGGAGTTCATTTTCATGATATTGATATCAATATATTATCCGGGAAATTCCGCAAACCCAAAGCCCAGCCGGTGCCAAGGCGATATATTATCCTCTGGGCTTTACTGTTAATCGCTGTTGCCCTCATTTATCCACTCTACCAGGGTAAGAGCCAGCTCGGTGCTAAAAACACAGAGCTGGAATCCAGACTGAATGAAGCTGGCCGGGAACTCAACCTGGCTACCCTCATCGCTGAGGAAACAAACCTGAAAGAGGACACTATTAGCGAAATTACGGCCAGTACCGAGAATCTAACAATGATAAATCAGAGCATTCTGAGCACCAGAGACGACTTCACGGATGATTTTCAATTAGTTTCCAGTGCTCTTCCGCTTGAGCTATATTTAACGTCAATAGAGATAGACAGGGACTTGATTAAAGTACATGGGGAAACCGATAATGTTTTTGCAGTTGTTGACTACGCAATAACCCTGGAGACGCTGGAGGCATTCTCAGAAGTACGTATTACCGAGCTGGATGAAGCTTTTTTGACTATCAATGATACTGATGACAGCGAAGCCATGCAGGAAGATATTAGCATGATAACCTTTGAAATCCTGATTAATAAATCGGCCTCAAGGAATATAGAAAGACAATAAGGAGGGAATGCACACCAGGCTAATGTGTATTGGTGAGTGACATAAGGCATATTTATGAAATCTTTATGGACACTTGACGAAATATTTACAATTATTTACACTATTTTTTATAATAGTCATTGATAATAATATATAGTTATAAAGCATACCAAGTATACTCAGGTATTATTAGGGAAGGTCTGTATGGTTGTGTCAATAAACGGTAATACGTATTATAGAACTGCGGAGGTCTGCCAGATAGTCGGTATAAGTAAGAATACCTTATTTCGCTGGCTAAAAGCAGGCTACCCAGGCACCAATTCACGCCGGGACAGGAGAGGGTGGCGTCTATTTACCATAGACGAAATTAATAAGCTGAAAGCCGAGGCTGAACTGATAATCGAAGCGGAGTAATAACGATAGAGCAGGAATAAGCCGGGGGGATAATTATATGTTTACCACCTGTGAGTCGATGCCATGAAGGCTATGGGAAAAGAACTTAGAAAATCGGGTATTGACATTATCGGTGATGTTCCCTGGGACACACACTTATGTTTATTCTACCAGACCAGTGAGGACTTGCTTAACCTGCTGGTACCCTACTTTAGAGCCGGGTTACAAAATAACGAATTTTGCCTCTGGGTTACTTCGGAGCCTTTAGATGAAGAGTCTGTCAAAAAGGTGTTAAGAAAGTCCGTACGTAATTTTGATGAATACCTGGAAAAAGGACAGGTGGAGATAATCCCCTATACCGATTGGTATCTCAGGGACGGCACCCTTGACCTGCAAGGAGTTACCGAGGGCTGGTCTAAGAAACTAAACCAAGCCCTCGCCAGTGGTTACGATGGTATGAGGATGACGGCCAATACTAGCTGGCTTAAAAAAAAGGACTGGCCGCGATTTATGGAATATGTAAAGGCAGGACAGGATACCACTGACAAGGGCAACTGGCTCTCTATATGCGCTTATTCTCTTAATAAGTGTGGAGCACCTGAAATAATAGATGTGGTCAGCAACCACCAGTTCGCTCTCATCAGGCGAGGCAACAAATGGGATACCATCGAGAGATACGAGCGTAACCGAATGAAGAATGAACTGGACAGGCGCGTGAAAGAACTCAGGTGTCTCTACGATGTTGCCAGTATCAGTGGAGCGCCGGATATCACGCTACATCAAAGGTTTGAAGAGATAACCAATCTGCTTCCCAGAGCCTTTCAGTATCCCGATATCGCCTTTGCCAGAATCACCATTAATGGGCTTGAGTTCAGGTCAGATAATTACAGTAAAACCAAACGCCAGATGTCCGCAGACATCATCGTGGGTGGGGAGAAAGCAGGTATTGCAGAAGTCGGTTATGTAAAAGCGCCATCTAATACCGACAACAACCTTTTCTCGAAAGAAGAAAGGCTATTGCTTGATGCCGTCGCTGAGCGCCTTGGAATAATTGCGGAACACAGGCAGATAGAGGATGCCCTGCGACAATCTGAAAAAAAGTTCTCCACAGCTTTTAATGCCAGCCCTGTAATGATTACCATCACTACATTAAAGGACGGCAGGTTTATTGAAGTTAATGATAGTTTTGTTGATTTTGCCGGTTACTCCCGTGAAGAGGCTATCGGCCGTACCTCGATTGAAATGGGTAACTGGATGTTTGCCGAAGACCGCAATAGAATGCTGAAATTACTTAAGGAAGAGGGCAGCGTTCGAAATCTGGAAGTGGAATCACGCCATAAATCAGGTGAGGTACGCATATCCCAGCTTTCCGCCGAGCTTATCAACATTGGCGACGAACCGTGTGTTCTTGCCGTGGTAAATGATATTACCGAGCGAAAGCAGTCTGAGGAGTTGCTGAAGACAGTTTCATTTAATTCACCGCTGGGTATCTATATTGTACAGGATGAGAAGCTTCAATATACCAACCCGCAATTTCAGAAGCTTACTGGCTACAGTGAAAAAGAGTTGCTGGGCAAGGACCTCCTCAGCCTTGTCGCCATTGAGGACAGCGACGCGGTTAAGTCAAGCACGGTGTTCACGTTGCAGGAGGAGAACCCCTACCCGTGCGAATACAGGATTCTTAACAAGAATGGTCAGATAAAATGGGTCTTGCAGACCGTTTCCCCTATCCACTACCAGGGCAGAGAAGCAATACTCGGAAACCTCATGGACATCACCGAGCGCAAGTATCTTGAGAGGAAAGTCATCGAATACGAGGAACTGAGTAAGATGAAGAGTGATCTCCTGGCTACAGTCTCGCATGAACTCCGCACCCCGCTGGCGACAATTAAAGGATACTCTACCATGATGCTTGATTACTTCTCCAAGCTCACTTCTCATGAAAAAAGGGATTATCTAAAATCCATCGACCTTTCAACAGACCGGCTGGCTATACTTGTCGATAACCTGCTGGACACGTCGCGAATGGAGGCCGGACTGCTAAAACTGGAAAAGGCCCCAACCAGCATATCCAAACTTATCCGGGGAGCCGTCACCGAAGCGAGAATCAGAGACAACGAACATCACATCGTTACTACACTATCAAAGAAACTGCCTAAGCTGAATATCGATACCAAGCGTATTCGGCAGGTTCTGGACAACCTTATTGATAACGCCATTAAATATTCTCCGAAAGGAACGGAGGTTGCGATATCAACCCGACAAGTTGACCAGGAGTTACTCTTCAGCATTGCCGATCAGGGCTCAGGTATACCCGCAGAGGAGTTGAGCAATATCTTCGACCGGATGTACCGAATCGAGCAAAGGCTGTCTTCAGGCGTGAAGGGAATCGGGCTGGGACTATATATATGCCGGCGGCTGGTGGAAGCACACGGCGGCCGTATCTGGGTAGAGAGTCAACTAGGAAAAGGAAGTACGGTCTACTTCACTCTTCCTATAGATAATGCAGCCCAGATGGTAAAAAACAAAAGAAAAATGAACTCAAGACCAAAGTCGTTGTTGAGGATGTAGTCCTTCACCGGAAAGAGAGGTGTCATCATGTCCTCAAAAAAAGCATTGGTTCTGGTTGTCGATGATGACGTTAGGATGTTGCGTATGATGAAACGCATGCTGGAGCTGGAGGGTTTTGATACACTTATAGCTAACAGTGGCGAATCCGCGCTGAAAGTCTTCGAGAAAGAAAGCCCAGACCTGGTACTGCTGGACATCATGATGCCGGATATGAACGGTTATATAGTATGCAAACACATTCGCGAATTTTCGCAGGTACCTATTATAATGGTTACCGCTATGGGCGATGACAAGGAAAAGGTTGAAGGACTTGATATTGGCGCTGATGACTATGTAACCAAACCCTTCTCCGCGAGCGAGCTGGCCGCGCGAGTCAGGGCAGTATTACGCCGTATCGGACCCCAGGATGAAACCCCCGGGGCCATATTCCAGTATAAGGATCTGGTAATAGACTTTACGTCGCGTAGGGTCACAGTCAGCGGTCATGAGTTAATACTCACCTCTACAGAATACAGGTTGTTGTCTTACATTTCCCGTAACGCCGGTCGTGTCGTAACGCCAGACCAGTTACTGGATAAGGTATGGGGTGAAGAATATATCGGCGCCCCGCATCTCCTCCAGGTAAATATCGCCCGCCTCAGGAAAAAACTGGGAGATGACGCCAAGCATCCTACCTATATCCTGACCAGACCCGGTATCGGGTATATCATGTCCAAACCTTCATAATAATATAAAATTTATCATACAGCAAGGCAATAGCATTACGGGAGTCTTCCAAATGCAGGAAGGCTATCTTTTTATTCGGTGTAACTGCCCAAGCCATAATACCTTCTGATTAATCCTTGAGGATGAATCTGTCCATTATGTCGCCACAGTGCTTAATCCTGAACCAACCGTGACTATTTTGTGAGTCTTTAGAACCCGTTTTTGACGCTATTGTGAGTCGTCTTGAGTAAGGTTAGCAGTGTGAGGTGGCGAAAATGGAATCAGAACTGATATGGAATGACGCCAAGTCTTTCAAACGACATATCGCCAACATGAAGATATTTAGCCAGTCACACCCCGGTAATCCGCAGGGCAAATATGATTCAGTCAAGGCCAAGCCGAATGCCTCCAGCATCCGGCCTACGGGTAAATCAGCCGTAACCAGCGGCTTCATCACCACCAGGGGCAAGCCAGCACTCGCTCCCATATGGGAGATAGAGTTGCCTAAAGGCTCGCAGAACTGAAAGGCGACGATTTCTGGTATCAAGTTAAGGGGGCACTTTGTCGGCAACGAATGATCGCCAACGCATCATGGTGATAGATGATAACCAGGAGATGCTGAACCTGCTTAATCGTACGCTGGAACTGGAAGGCTTCGAACCCATTGTCGTCACCGATGGCAACTCAGCACTGACTTTACTGGACGAAATGGAACCAGACCTGGTCATTCTGGACTCAATGGTGCCCGGCGTTGACAGCCTTTTGATGCTTGACCTGATACGAGGACGTTCCAACATTCCTATTATCATGCTTACCGAAGAATACGATATGGAAACACTGCGGAGGGTTTTGAGTCTCGGTGCCGACGATTACATCCGAAAGCCCTTCAGCACACGGGCATTCGTAGCACGTATCCGGGCGAAGCTGAGACGCACGCGGCCAGAAGTCCGGATGTCTCAATAAAGTGACCTATCAGAGCACTCCCTAACACCCTAATTCCGCGGTATCATACCTTTCGTAATAGCCGATATTGCACACGTTGCCCTTCTTGTAGCTGTACCTTCACTTTCACTCTTCCTGCCAAATACTATGTAGACGATGGCAGCCTACATAGATTAAGCAATCAGTACCATGTGCCATCCCGGATGTCCGGTGTTCCTATAAGACCGGCGAAAAACCAGCCTGAATGAATCAGGAGAACATGTAATTTCAGATGAAAGCTCTAAACGTATATAATTGGATAAAGACGCAGATAGTACAGGGGGGATTATTATGGCTTCGGAACAGGCGGATATTACTAAGGCAAGTGCCAGGGTACAGAGCTTTCTGTCAAAATTGGATGTCGATATGGTTGGCGTTGTCCGTCTGGATAATTTAAAGGTAAGCAAGCTTGAGGAACAGACTATAAAGCTATTACCTGCAGCACGCTCTATCATTGTCCTGGCCATGGAGATATATCCCGAATTCCTGGAGCTTACATCGCCGGAAAGACGAATGGGAACTGCCTCCCTGAACGACCTTCTTCTCCGGCACATTGAGTATCTACGCGGGCGGCTGGTCGAAGTCACTCACGATATCGCCAAGGTATCAAGACGGGCCGGGCTGAAGGCGCTGCCGCTGCCCGCCCGGGGACCATCCGTCGACTCCAGGTTCCTTGAGTCAGTAATTTCCTACAGACATGCCGCCGAGGCTGCCGGCATAGGCCGCGTGGGACTGAGCGGTCTGGTAGTGACACATGAATTCGGACCGCGAGTGCAGCTAGCGCTATGCCTCACAGAAGCGGTATTGAAGTCAACCGCCAACGAAGATTCCGGTGCCTGCCGTTCCTGTAATGTCTGTATTCTCAAATGTCCGTCAGGGGCTCTGGACTGGCCGAAGGATGGTGAGCCCTACGTCATCAATAAATTCGCCTGTCTATCTTATTTGAACGCTTCCGGGGGCTGTTCCGAATGCATGAGTCAATGCCCCGTAGCTTCGCCAAAATATACATAGTTTAATACAACGGGGAGATTTCGTGGATGTGATTGAATTCACCACTAGAACGATAAAACCACTCCACAGGGAAGCCTGTGGGCAGACTTGAGGAACTGGCCAGCCTATCTCGGCTGTTATAGATATTCCTTTGAGGAATAGCCGGAATCATGCTATAATATATTGACAGCCAGCAAATCTCGGTATAGAATAATAGCCTAATAAAACCATATTAAAAACACTAATATGAATCTCTAAATGAGGTGAGTAAAATGCCTTATTATGTTATGCTGACCAAGCTAACGGACGCGGGAAGAAAGACCATCATGAAAAACCCGGGCAGAATCTGGGAAGTCAATAAGGAAGTGGAGGATATGGGAGCTAAAATACTGGTCCAGTATTCATTGCTGGGCGAATATGATTTCCTAAATATCCTTGAAGCTCCCAACAATACAGTCATAGCCAGGGTTGCGGCGCAGTTAGGATCCAGGGGCACTCTCCAGCCATTAACGATGGCGGCTATTACCATAGAGGACCTGGTAAAAGAATTAAGAACAGCCAAAGCTTTTCAGAAAGATAAATAATACATAATCGTCCGCCAGTAGTTCCGCAGTCTTCAGGTATTACAACAATTGAAATCCATCCAGAGCTTTCGTTCGCTTCCCTCCTGGTTTTGCGGATATGTACTGGCGGTAAAGGGAAGAGATATATGAAATGCCAGCGGTGCCAGTGCGAAATCTCTGAAGAGGAAAGTCATACATACCTTGGCGAAATATTGTGTGATGACTGTTATATCGATGTGAGGGCACCCGCCAAGTCCTGCGACCCCTGGGCAGTTTACCTAGCCACCCGCTCCCGCGAGAGCACGGGACTTAAAGGTGCCGAAGGCCTAAACTCTTTACAGCAGGAAATTTACGCATTCATCAAAGACAAAGGCAAGGCTACTCCACAAGAAGTAATGACGAAATTCAACATCTCTCAACCCGACCTGCAAAACCAGATTGCCACGTTAAGGCATTGTGAACTGGTTAAAGGACATAAAGAAGGCGAAAAAATTTACATCGTTCCTTTCCAAATTAATAATTAATTAATAATTAACGAATAATATATTACTATCCGCTTAAACTGGAAGTCTGATTTTTCTCAATATTTCCCCATGGTAATACTCAGGAATAAATATGGATGCATTTTTCAGGTAACGTTATGAGATTTGGTCCACAGGAAATTATCCTTGTTGTACTGGTTATTATCGCCATTATAATGATAACATTCATTGTCCGATTAGGACGCAGTAGCACCAGACGAAAACATATTCCTTCCAAAGCCACCATGATAAAAGAGTTCAGGCAGCATATGAACAGGCTGTATGGCTTTTTCAAGGAAACAGGCATCGCCCTGGCCGTAATCGGCATTATCCTCATACTCTCCGGCTTAGTTGCGTTCAAATGGACTGTGCCAGGCTACATGTGGTCATTCATCATAATTGTCATCGGTTCCATCATGTTATTTATGTTCAGGAAGAAGGTGTGAAGCTGCCATGTCTGTTCCCCTAAAGCCACTTAAATGGTACAAAAAACTGAGTACTGGAAAGGGGCGGCTCGAAGCCGGGGCATTCGCTGTGGAAGGGGATAAGGCCATTAATCAGATAATCAGCACGCACCCTGACGAGATAGTCGAAATTCTGGCCGCAGAAATGCCCCTCCGCGTCTACGATAATTACCCCGTACGGCAGATTACGGAGAGCCAGTTCCATGCTATCTGTCACACCAGAACACCGCAGGGGACTATGGCTATAGTACGGTTGCCGGTGGATATTTACTCCGGCTCACCGCCCGATGATACTGGCGATCGAATCCTGCTGATGGAAGACATACAGGACCCCGGGAATGTGGGTACATTAATACGTACGGCTGCTGCCTTCGATTATTCCGGAGTCATCCTGACCGATACGTGCGCCGACCCTTTTTCGCCGAAATGCGTTCAGGCGTCCGCAGGGACGGTATTGTCGGTATGGCTCAGAAGAACGGCAGACCACCTGGCACTTGCCGGGACGCTGAGAGAGAACGGCTACCATCTGATAGCGGCTGAACTAGAAGGCACCGATGAGCCGGCAGTTCTTACGCGTCAGGATAAACTCCTGCTGGCTCTGGGCAACGAGGCGGCCGGACTTTCAAAAGCGCTGCTGGACCTGGCCGATTATCGAATTCGAATCCCCACGATACGGCAAAAAGCGGAATCGCTAAACGTAGCCGCCTGTGGCGCCATCTGCATGTATCTGAGTTCTACAAGAAAATTGAACGGTTAACCATACGCCGGTATAATTATACAGCCAGTCCTTCCAGAGAACATACATTATCCCACCATTGAATTATAGGGGAGAGGAAGGGCAGGTCATTTGGAAACCGGTGATTTTTCCATGAGCTGAAGCACGTGTTTCCTGAACCTTCTCAAAATAGTCTGAAATGATTCGGCTTCTTCCTGGTCCAGGCACTGCATAGCCTGCGAAGCAATGGTGTGCCGAAGGGACATAGTTTGCTCCACCAGGTCCAACCCCTTCTCCGTTATGCTGACTTTTCTTAGTCGGCGGTCCTGTTTAGTACCGGAGCTTCTGGTCAGTCCCAGCGACTCAAGACTGTCAACAGCTTTAGTGGTAGCATGTTTGGAGCGGGTTATCCTGTAGCTCAATTCGGTCGGCGTCAGGGTACCGCCACGTATTATCAATATATGCAGGATGCTCATCTGGGTCCGATTCAGGCCGGACTTCCTCAGCTCGTTATCCAGATATTTATTGACAATTTCGAAGGTGTAGATAAAGGAAAGAAAGTTATCAAATCTCAAATCATTAGCCTGAACCCTGAGGCGTTTGGCTAATGAATCCAGTCTTTCCGAGTGACCTTTCACCGTAGGCTCCTTTGTGATAAAGAGGTGTTTACACGATGGCATTCTAACAAATACTAAAATAATTATCAAAAAGTATTATATATTATATTCAATCATGTGATTGTATCACTTGACTCTAATTTTTGATATATGATATATAATTGATTGGGATATTCAAGTCTATCAAACAGCACAGTTTCTTATGATTTAAAGCAGCGGGAGGAGCAAAGATGTCTTTCATGATTGGTGTTGACACCGGAGGCACATTCACGGACGGTTTTTTTACCCGTAACGGAGACCTGAGAACAGTTAAAGTATTAACAACCCCTCACGACCTCACCGTCTGTTTGGTGGACTGCATAAAAGAAGGCGCCCAGCAATTTGGAGTTTCGGTACAGGAAATGCTGGCGGACACTGATGTTGTAAGATATTCAACCACGGTCAGTGTTAACACGATAATCCAAAAAACAGGAGCGAAAATCGGGTTACTTGTCAGCCAGGGCTTTAAGGACTCGCTGTATGCCAAGGATAAAAGCGCCATTGAGCCGATATTCTCATTTATAGCCAAGGACATGATTGCCGAGGTGATCGAGGAGATTGATGATAAAGGCAAAATAGTAAAACCTGTCGATACCGAGGACCTGGTTGTCAAGATGCAGAATATGACCGATATGGGCGCCCGTGCTATAGTCGTCAGTCTAAATAATTCACATGTCAATCCCGAACATGAAAAACAGATAAGGGCGATAATAAAGGAACAGTCCCCCAGTTATTTCCTGGGGAGTATTAGAGTACTTCTGGCTTCTGATATCTCCGACCAGCCAGATGCTTTTTACCGCACCAATGCGGCGGTTATAAACGGGTATATACACGATGCCATGGTCAGGTATCTATACCGGGCCGAGGACGACCTGAAATCAAATCTGTACACGCGGCCATTAATGGTAGGGCATTCGCATGGCGGCACCGCCAGAGTGGCCAAAACAAGGGCTATCGATACTTATTCGTCCGGCCCGGTATTGGGTGTGTTTGGAGCCCAGCTGGTGGGGCAGGCTCATGGCTTCTCTGAGGTAATAGCCGTGGACGTCGGCGGCACCAGCCTGGATATCGGTATAATTCGCAGCGGTAGCCATAACTATACTCTTACTCCCGTAATCTCCGATCTACCCGTCAGCGTACCCATGATTGTCACCCACTCAGTAGGTTTAGGTGGTTGTTCCATTGTCAAGCTGGATAGTTCAGGCGGCGTTCAGGTCGGACCCAGAAGCGCCGGCGCCAGCCCTGGCCCGGCATGCTTTAACCGTGGTGGAATGGAACCCACCGTTACGGATGCGGACGTCACCCTGGGCTTTATCGACCCCAATAATTTCCTCGGAGGCAAGGTGCTGCTTGATAAGGAAAAGGCCATAGCAGCCGTCAAAAGAAGAATCGCTGACCCCATGAAAATCAGCGTTGAGGAAGCAGCCTGCCTGATAAAAGAAACCACCGAAAAAAATATTCAAGAGGAACTGTTGCAGTTCTTGAAAGAGAAAGGTATTGAGACGGATAAATTAAGCGATTTCGCCCTGGTAGCCTATGGTGGCGGCGGCCCGACCCGCTACGGCGGTTTCGTTAGCGGTCTGAAATTCGGCCAGATACTGACAAGCCCCTATGCCTCGACTTTCTGCGCCTTTGGTTTTTCCACAACGGACCTGCTTCACCGCTATTCAAAATACCTGCCGCTTATCCTCTTTGATGGGGTTGACTATCTGAAGGACTATAAGAAGCTGAACGAGACCGTAGCGCAGCTAATGGATGTGGCCAGGAGAGATATAGAGGGGGAGGGTTTCTCCTCTGATAACGCTGGTTATTACCTTGAGCTTATCGGGGACAACGGTCTGGCAGAGCATAACGTAAAGCTGGATAAGACACAGATAAGTTCTGTGGAGGAAATGAAAAAGATATGTGCTCAATTCGGTAGACCTGATGAACAGGGGTCGGCGAAAATCGCTATTTCCACCATTATCCTGAATGCCACCGTACCAATGCCGCACTACGAACTGAAGGCCACGCCACTGGCCGGCGAAGACCCTAGCGGCGCATTAAGAGGAGAGCGGGATGTATACTGGTCACGTGAAATCGGCTACCGCAGGACGCCTATCTATAATAGAGAGTTGTTGGTGCCAGGTAACAGAGTTATCGGTCCGGCGGTTGTCGAAGCCAAAGACACAACCTATGTCATACCGGCCAATAAGTTTTATTACATCAGCGAGTATTCACACGGCGTTTTAGGGGAGGTTTAATCATGACCAAGATGCGTATTACGGAAACCCTGGAAATTGACCTGGACAAAGAGATGTGGTGCTGCAGTCACTGCCACGCAGAAATATGCTCCGCCCGAGAGCCTTACGTCAGGGGCTGCCTGGTTTACGAAAGGCCGGCTGACGAAATATACGGACCGCCGATGCCGGTCAAACAGGATTCCGCCAGCATTTCCTATGCGCCTGACCCGGACTTCATGAGAGTAGTCGAATTCTACTGTCCGGAATGCGGAGCTATCATCACGATTCAGTATTTGCCGCCGGGCCACCCTATTGTAACAGAAATAGAACTTGACATTGATAAGCTGAAGGAAAGGGCTTCCCAGCAACCAAAATGAATTCTAAAACGGCATTCAAAAACACTTACAGGTTGATGAACAGTGAAAGACCTGTTTTTATCCCGTTTGTCTACGGACTTGCCGCCAAACTGGAGCAAATTCCCCTGGCCGAAATAACATCCGACGCCAGTTACTATACCCATGCGTTAGAGGATGCCTGTAATTTGTTTAAATATGACGGCATAGTCAATAACTTCGACTCTACCATCGAGGCTGAGCTCTTCGGTTGCGATATAGAACGGCCCGACGATTACGCTGCCCCGAGAATCACCAGTTGCCGCCAGGCTGAACTACGGGAAATAGACCCTGTCGAAAGCAGCCGCATACAGATTCTGCTGGAAACTACCAAACGTACCGTCATGTCAAAGGGCAAAGATGTTGCGCTCATTGGCGTTCTTACCGGACCCTGCTCACTGGTGAAGACCTTCACGGATGATAAAAACGGAGACACCGAGAATGCCATCGTCCTGGTCAGAAGCCTGCTTACGAAACTGGTTAAGAGTCTGTGTGAATTAAGGGTTGACGCTGTATTTTTCAGAGAAGACATCCTGGATATCGGCTATCGGGACGAATTACTGGCACACAGTAAACCATACACGGACGCTTATACAACACTGTTTAACCTGATTAAATACTATAACTGCTTCCCGGCGCTTATTGTGAAAAATATGGAGATAAGCTTCATTACCCAGCTGCATGAAATGATAAAACCGAACGGGTTAATCCTGCTCGGCAAGAAAATTGGTAATGATGACATGGCACATCTGCAGAATCTGGCGGATTCCCGGAAAATTTCATTCGGTCTGCCGCTCTCATTAGGAAACCAGACGGAACTAAAGGACCAGTTTGCCATCATCAGCCAGTTTATAAACAAACATAAACCTACCGGATTTTTCTATGTCAGCGAAGGCGAGGTTCCGTATGATATGCCTCTGGAGACTCTTCACGATTTAGTCGCAGAAATGCAGAACGTATAAAAAGCAACGCAGGAGGAAAAGGATGGGATATATTATCAACGTTGATGTCGGCGGCACATTTATGGACTTTTTTATAGCTAAAGATGATAAATACATCACCACGAAGGTACCAACTACGGCTTACGAACTTGGCGTAGGTTTTATCAGAGGAATAGAAGAGTGCGCGGAGAAAGAAGGTAAAACACTTGAAGAATTCCTTACCGAGACCGATGTCGTTAAGTACTGCACGACCATTGGCACCAACATACTTATTGAACATACAGGACCCAAACTGGGATTGATAACCACGCGCGGGTTTGAGGATACAATCTTTATAGGCAGGGGACGGCAGTGGGCAGACGGCCTGCCCGCTTCGGACGTCCAGGATGTTACTTCCATTGAGAAGCCGGTGCCCCTTATCCCCCGCAAGCTGGTCGTAGGCGTTAGAGAGCGAATTGATTATAGTGGTAATATCGTCATGCCGCTGGTAAAAGAGGACGTTCTGACACAGCTCAGATATCTGGTGGATAATGGCGTACGCGGCTTTGTGGTCAGCCTGTTATGGTCGTTCATTAACCCGGTTCACGAAAGACAGATAAGAAGTATTATCGAGGAGGAATTCCCGGAAGTCTACCTGGGTAATATGCCCATCATACTATCGTCTGAGATATCGCCCAAAGAGGGCGAATATATCAGGACAATGACGGCGATAGTCAATGCCTACATCCATGTGGGGTTTGTCGAGCAGATATCCGCTCTATGCAGTGACCTGCTTGACCACGGCTATAAAAGGCCGCTTCTCCTCTCCGACAACGTCGGCGGTTGCGCCAAAGTGGCCAGAACCAGGGCGATTGCTACCTATGGCGCCAGCCCCGTCAGCGGACTCTGCGGCGCAGCCCGCCTGTGCAGCGGTGTCGGCCTTCCGAACGTCGTCTTCTGCGATACCGGCGGTACCAGCTTTGACATCGGACTCATTACTGACGGCAGTATTACCCACTATGACCTGTATCCCACGGTTGACCGGTGGCGAACTCAGTTAACAGCGATAAAGATAGCGTCAATCGGCGCCGGCGGCGGTTCAATAGCCTGGTTGAATCCTTTGCTGGGCAATCGCCTTGAGGTCGGGCCCGCCAGCGCGAAGTCCATGCCCGGCCCGGCATGCTATGACCTGGGAGGCGAAAATGCCACCGCTACCGATGCTGACGTTGTTCTGGGCTACGTAAATCCGGATTACTTCCTGGGCGGCAAATTCAAGCTGAATAAAGAGAAGGCGGTAAAGGCCTTGAAAGAGCTGGGGGGAAAGACCGGATGGGACGAAATGACCACAGCCATGATGATTAAGAAGGTGATTGACGCCAAGATGGGGCAGGAGATATTCAAAGAGGTAGCCCTTAAAGGATACGAACCTTCAGAGTTCACCGTTTTCGCTGGCGGCGGCGCTGGCCCCGGACACTGCTGTAGTGTTGCCGTTGCCGCCGATATGAGTAAAATCATCGTCCCACCGATGTCTTCCGTAGCAGGAGCCTACGGAGCGTCCACGCTGGACGTTATCCATAGCTACGAGAAGTCAAAAAACACTAGGCTGTTCGACTACGCCAAGGGGGCTTATTTTTCTGACTTCGACATCTTTAACTCCATTGTTAATGAGCTTAGAGAACTCGCCGTCAGGGATATCATACTCGAAGGATTTAAAGAGGAGCAGGCGACTTTCCGGCTGGAACTTGAGATGAGATACGGTATGCAGTGGCGCTATACACCCATTGAGTCTCCTCTCCTGTTTATCAACAGCACCGAAGACGTGAAAAAGGTCTGTGACCGCTTTACAGAAGAGTTCAGCCGGATGTACAGCGCTGAAGCCGCCTTTCCCCAGGGAGGCGTGGAAATCGAGACATACCGTCTCTTCGTACATCTGCCCCTGCCACACTTTACGCTGACGCAGCGTGAAGCCGTCGGGGAAAAAACCACCAAAGCTGCTCTCAAGGGGCAGAGAGAAGCCTACTGGGAAAAACTCGGTGGATTTAAGAACACAAATATATACCAGTGGGACCTGCTGAGAGCCGGGAATATAATAGAGGGCCCGGCGGTGATAGAATCTGACAACACCACGGTTGTTATTGAGCCAGACTGGACATTCACGATGGCCCCGGAACTCTACGGAATGATTACGTACAATCAATAGCTTAACTCAGGATTTGAATAACGAAGAGGAGGAAGGAAATGCCAGGTGCGATAGATTATGAAATAGGCAAAAGATTGCATCCAGAGCCTCCGACGGAGGAAGAGCTCGAATATATGAAGGACATAGAACCCACTTCAGCGGGTATTTTCCTCCATAAGCTGCTTACAATAGCCTCCGAGGGTAATGAGACCCTCGTAAAGCTCGGTGCCAGTACGGGATGTCGCTGGGGAGATACGTCCTGTGCCATTTATACCCGCCAAGGCGACAGCGCCGTCTGTGCATCGGGTCTGTATTTTCACTCCGTGCTGGGCTCAACGGATGTCAAATATATCATGAAGTACTGGTTGAACGAGCCAAGCGTCGGCGTCAGGCCGGGAGACGCATTCTTCTGTAACATGCCCTACATCCGCGGTACACATCCTCCAGACATGGGCATTTATGCACCCATATTTTATAAAGATAAGCTTGTATGCTGGATTGGAGCCGTGGTCCATACCGGTGAATGCGGCGCCTGCGAACCCGGCGGTATGCCCACCGGCTCAAGGAGCATGTACGAGGAGGGAATACAGGTTCCCGCCCTGAAAATAGCTGAGAACTACAGACTAAAAGAAGACGTTATCAATTATTTTAACCACATGGTACGAGACCCCCGGGCCATGACCCTGGACATCAAGGCAAGAATGGCCTGCTTAAGAGTAGTGGAGAAACGGCTGCTACCTGTTATTGAAAAGGTGACGCCCGAGTATATGACCGGGATTTTGAGATATGTCATCAGAATTACGGGCGAAGCAGCCCGGATGCGCATCAGCCAGTGGAATGAAGGGAAGTACAGCTTTGTACAGTTTATTGACGCCGTCGGTATATTGCAGCGACTGACCAAAGTTGCCGTCACGCTGGAGAAGAAAGGCGACCACCTGTACTTCGATTTCGAAGGTACTTCACCGGAGGTCTTTGACCGCGTGGCCAATTCGCCGGGAACGGGCGTCGTCGGCGTCAACACAGTTTACCTGCTGGGGCACCTGTTCTATGATTTACCACATAATTCCGGTATACTGGAGCCAATGTCTTTCAAGATGCCACAGGGCACTATCGTCAATGCCAGCCGCGAGTCTCCTAAGGCCGGTTGCGCCTACGTCCACGAGGCAGGTTCTCTAGCCGTGCAGTACGTGCTCCAGAACGCGATTTATACCGCCAGCCCGGACCGGACTGAATGCGCCGGTAACCGTGGTTTCGATACCCTATCTTACGGTGGCATCAACCAGTACGGAGAGCCGTTTGCCGATGCGGGAGCCGAGATGAATGGCATCGGATTTGGCGCCAGAAGCTATAAAGACGGTGTGGACGTGGCCGGGGCGTACTTTGCCCCGATGACCTCCGAACCGGGAGAGGTCGAAAGCCTGGAATCACACCTGCCGTTCCTCTACCTGTACCGCGGCTTCCATCAGGACAGTTGCGGCCACGGTAAATACCGGGGCGGCGTCGGCATGGACTACGCCGTTAAAATCCACGCCGTACCCAGTGCTGCCCTGGGTACCTGGGGATTTGGTTCCAAAATAACTCTTTCCCAGGGGCTTTTTGGCGGCTACGGCGTTCCGGCCCTGCCTTTCCTGGCTATTTCGCGTTCCAATCTAAACGATATGTTGAAAAATACAGACGCGAGCATTCCGAATTCTGCCAGGATGCTCTACCACGAACAAGCTATTAAAGGTCATTACAGATTGAGGGGTTATCCCTGCGTGGCCGAGCCTACCAAAGAAGGCGACCTGGTGGCCGGGGGCACGGGCGGTGGTGGCGGCTATGGCGACCCGATAGAGCGCGACCCGTCATTAGTGATGAAAGACCTGGAGATAGGTGCCATCTCGCACTGGGCTGCCAGGAATGTTTATAAAATTGTCTATGACGAGAAGATACTGGCGGTCGACGAAGAAAAAACACAAGCGCTACGTGAGCAGGAAAGAAAGGATAGAAAGACCAGAGGCAAGAAATACGCGGAATTTGAGAAAGAATGGTTGAAGAAGAAACCCGGTGACGAGACTTTAGAGTTTTACGGCTCGTGGCCGGCACCCAAGTACGAGGCTTTCGATTATTGGGGTTACTGGCCGGGTGTGTCAAAAAATGAATAAAATTTACCCCAGCAGCAAGGAAGCTCTGGCCGACGTCTTTAGCGGTGCCACCATACTCTGTGGAGGCTTTGGCTGTGTCGGTGGTATGCCATCAACGCTGTTCCGAACGCTGGCTGAGCTTCCGGTAAAGAACCTGACTCTCGTCGGTAATGCGCCGGTACTCGGGATGGAAGCTCAGAAGACAGCCGCCAGGACTATCCAGGTCCCGGAATCGTATGCCGATGGTTCATTGCTATTGAGAAACGGTCAGGTAAGCAAACTGATTGTTTCCGTACCAGCCATGGCTATATATCGCATGCAAGAGCCCTTCCCAATCGTCAAGGCTCTACAGGAGGGACAGGACATCGAGATTGAGCTTGTCGCTCAGGGAACCCTTGCTAAAAGGATTAGAGCCGCCAGAGAAGGTGTCCCTGCTTTCTACACCCGCACCGGTGTGGGAACGCTTCTTGAGAAGGGAAAAGAGGTCAGGCAAATTGATGGTCAGGATTACCTGCTGGAATACGCCATCAAAGCGGACTTCGCCATTATATGGGCTTATAAATCTGACCGCTACGGTAATCTCGTTTACAGAGGCACTTCCCGTACTTTCAACGCAACGATGGCAGGAGCCGCCACCGTCACCGTCGCCGAGGTGGCGGAGGTGGTCGAGCTGGGGGAAATTGACCCTGAAGCGGTGGCTACACCCGGGATATATGTTAACCGTGTCGTCAGGAGATAATGAAGGAGCAATATGAGCACGGCAAAAAACAGGCTGGATGAGCAAACCATAGCCATGCGTGTAGCCAGGGAATTCCAGGACGGGATGGTGGTTAACCTTGGCGGCGGTATACCGAGTCTGGCATGCAACTTCGTGGCTGAGGGCAGAGAGGTCCTGTTCCATACGGAGAATGGAGCTCTGGGCTACGGCGGCACGACTTCGACGGAGGAAGTAGACTGGGACCTTTTTAATGCCAGCTTCCAGCCGGTTACCCCGTTACCAGGCATGAGTTTTTTCAGCCATGACGAATCTTTCGGCATGATTACCGGCGGCCATGTTGATATCAGTGTCCTCGGGGCACTGGAGGTATCCGAGAGGGGCGACCTGGCTAATTGGGCGATAGGCAATATGGCTGACTATAATGGAGACGCCGTCGCCTGGATAAGGACGGGCAGGTTTCCCCCAGGTATCGGGGGAGCTATGGACCTGGCTGTGGGAGCCAAAAAGGTAATGGTGGCCATGATTCACACCACGAAAGACGGCAGACCGAAGATTGTTAGAGAATGCAAGTACGAGTTGACAGCCCGGCAGTGTGTATCGTTAATCTTTACCGATATGGCCGTTATCGAAGTCACACCGGCCGGACTGCTTTTAAAGGAGGTAGCCCCGGGGCTGACCCCGGATGATGTTCAGGCTGTAACCGAACCGCATCTGATTATTGACGACGATGTCAGGGAGATAGAGCTTTAGCTTAGTGGTTAAATTGAAGAAACAAACGAGGATAATGGAATGAAAACGAGAGTTCCGTTCAGGGAAGGCCTTTTTGAAGAGACTTCTGGAAAAGGGTCATTGATAGGAGCGAGGTGCCAGCAGTGCGGGCAGATAATCTTCCCGAGGAGAGAAACATGCCTGAACTGCCTGGGTCAGGACCTGGAGCCTGTACGTCTGAGCCGTAAAGGTAAACTCTACAGTTATACCATCGTGCATATGCCCAGTGAGCACTTTAAACCTCCCTATGCTATTGGCTGGATAGAACTTCCGGAGGGGATAAGGATATTCAGTCAGATTCGAGATTGGCAGGAACATCATCTGAAAACAGGGATGGACATGGAACTACACTTTGAAAAACTCTGGGATGAAGAAGACAAGGAAGTAATCGGATATGTCTTCAGGCCTTCTAAGAACGGCGGAGGGATTTAAAGGAATGAGAGAAGTAGCTATAATCGGTGTCGGCAGTACCGTTATGGGTAAATTCCCGGAGATGCTGCCATATGAACTGGGCGCGAAGGCAGCCCGGGCAGCCATACAGGATGCCGGTATATCTCCCAAGGACTTACAGTTTGCCTATTGCGCTAATCTTTATGGTGGCATGGTTATCGGGCAGGCGGCTCTGGGGGAGATAGGAAGCACTGATATTGAGCTGACCAATATTGAGAACGCCTGTACTGGCGGGGCGACGGCTATCCGGAAGGCCTGGTGGGATATTGCTTCGGGCCTTTACGATATTGGCATAGCTATCGGCGTTGAGTCCATAACTACGAGCTATATGGCCGGCAAGCTGATAACACCCGCCAGAGGTGACATTACCGGAGAACTCGGCATGAACATGGTTGCCAGATTCGCTCTAACGCAGAGAAGATACATGGACACGTTTAACGTTTCCCTGGAGCAAATCGCCAAAGTCTCAGTCAAGAACCACCATAATGGATGTATGAACCCATATTCTCAATATAAGAAGGAATTCACCATCGAAGAAGTGGTCAATTCCAGGCCTATTTGTGAGCCTATTACCCTGTTACAGTGCTGCCCTTCTACCGACGGAGCCGCCGCCGCCGTTCTAGTCCCTCTCGACCTGGCCGCGAAATACACCAGCCAGCCAGTTACCATTGCCGCTTCGGTGCTGAAAAGCGGGGACTACTCATTCCACTGGGAGGATATGACTTTTTCCGATATGACCTATAAATGTGCCAATAGCGCCTACGAAATGGCCAGCCTGGGGCCAGAAGACGTTGATGTCTGTGAACTTCACGATGCTTTCGCCGTAAATGAACTTCAGCATTATGTAGAGCTTGGTTTCTGTAAAAGAGGTGAGGAAGTCGGCCTGCTCGAGGACGGTGCCACCTCCCTGGGAGGCAGGATACCGGTAAACACCAGCGGCGGACTCCTGTCCAAGGGGCATCCTGTTAGCGCCTCAGGGGTGGCTCAAATAGCCGAACTCGTCTGGCAGCTAAGAGGCCAGGCAGGAGACCGTCAGGTCGCTAATGCCAGAGTCGGCCTGGCACACGTTATCGGCGGTGAGGTTACCGGCCTTGAGTCCGGGGCTGTTGCTGTACACATATTAAAAACATAATTTCAACGCTGTGACATCAGATTTTCGGCAATTATGAGCTCAGCCGCCCAGCGGGCTGCTTTGCCTACTACCTCAGGGCAGTGAAGGGGATCATGACCACCAGCTTCCTCAAACCTGTTCAGGTCATCCATATCAGCGAGGTAATAAGGCCTGCCGAACATTTTCGTCTGAATATTGTGGCAGAGCACCGAGCCGTATTCACGGATAAAATTTTCTCTGAGTTTCTGTATTAACTCGAAATTTTTGAACAGAACCCCGGCGAGGTCGGCAAAATCGTCTCTTTCTCTACCCAGCAAGGAACTTAATACCATGGTTGCCCCCGCATAAGCACCACAGCTACCATCAATACACGTACCACCCCCGGCGATCAGCCCGGTTGCCGCCTTGAAGACGTCGTCATTCCTTATATTAAAAGCATCCTGGATAGCTGCCACCGCGCATTGACTGCAACCCCTGTAATTCTGCTCGTACTCTTGCCCCAGTTGATAAGCCTTCTCCGCAACATTCGCCGACATTTACAATCTCCTTCCTCCCTTTTTTATGTCATGCATCCTTTAGCTGAGATTATACCATTTACTAATTCAGATAAGAAGCCTGAATGCCATAAAGCTATCAGCAGTATGGCTTGGTGGTTCGTGCCCAGAATTGCTTAATATCTTACAGTTTCTTTCAGGTCATGTTTATTGACAAATCCCTAAATCAGGCTATAATTAACTAGCCCAATATTAAAATAGTTAAGTACACACGCCATGTACGGGAAGACCAGAAATCGCATAAGAAAAATGAGCTTCTATTACCGCCGGTTCCAAAGAGCTGGCCGGAACATTAACTGATATAAGCTAAATTTATCATACTCAAATATTAAGAAAGGGGACGAAAATGGCGAAACGACTTATTCTTTACAACCTGGCGGAGCACGTGACTGATGAGGAATTCAAGGAGTATGTTACCAGTGAAAAAGGGCCACTCATCGATAGCCTGCCCTCGGTAAAAAAATACGAGCTTGTCAAGATAACGGGAGCCATGGCGGGGGAGATACCCTATCACTACGTTGGTATCGTCCATATAACCAACCTAGACGACTTCAACCAGAAAGATGCTAAAACGCAGAAATACCAGGACTTTTTTACGAAATTCAGGCCCATGGTGTCAGACATCCAAATACTATCCGGGGAAGAAATATACTAATCGGAAAAAACGCAAACAGCCTTCCAAGCACTCAAATTTTTACAGCCGTAACGATAATGAATGTTGCGGACTGACATAGAGTGATAGAAAGGAAAAACTGATGAACCTGGAACATTTATTGACCGATGAAGACCGCCAGATTCGGGAGGCCGTAAGGGATTTTACCAAAAAAGAAATCATCCCAAATGCCAAAAAACTGGAAGCAGATTACAGTCTGGTTGAGAAAGTCCATCAGAAACTTGTTGACATGGGAATTCAGGCGGCAGGGTATCCTGCCGAGTATGGCGGCGGAAACGGCTCCAGCACCGCCCTGGGCATAATCTGCGAAGAACTGGCCAAAGGCGATGGCGGCATAAGTCTGTCCGCAGGTATCAACTGGGGCATTATTCTTAAACCGGCTATAGTGGCCGGGAACAAGGCGGTTATGGACAGGTTTGTCCCGAGTTTCTGCAGCGGTAAGCTGGCCTACGCCTGCCTTTCCATGACCGATGAAGCCGGAGGGGCAGATTCCGAGAACCCTCTGCTACAGGGCGCCGGAATCAAGACGACCGCTAAGCTTGAAGGCGATGAATATGTCATTAACGGCAGTAAGGCCTGGCCGACCCACGGCGGGATAGCAGAATGCTACCTGACCATCTGTACCACCGATCCCGACGCAGGAGATGACGGTGTCGCTCTGATTTACGTTCCCAAGAATACCCCGGGGCTGACATTCGGCAAACCGGAGAAGAAGATGTTGTTTAAGACATCGATAAATAGTACGGTACAATATGACAACGTTCGAGTTCCCAAGGAATATAGACTCGCTGGACCCGGTATGGATGCTAATTTCTACCACTTCCTCGAATCGGGAACCGGGTGGCATTCGGCAACAATGTCCCTGGGAATCGCCGAGCGTGCTTTTGAAATCGTGCTGGACTATACCGGGACGCGCATGGGGGGATTTAAGCCGGTCAGACAGCACAGCATGGTAGCCAGTATCATCGCCGATATGGCCATTGGACTGGATATGATGAGGGCAAGCATTTACAACCTGAGTCATATGCTCGACCGTCTCGATATATATGGTCCTCCGTGGTCACCGGAGTTCATATCCAAGGCTGCCGCCACCAGGGTCTATGCCTCAGACATGTCGGTGGAAATAGTTAACAAGGGCGCCGAACTGCTCGGCTCTATGGCGATTTCAGAGGACTTCCCTTATGAGAAGTGCCTCAGGGACGCTAAGATAACCCAGTTGTGGCTCGGAGGACAGCAAATCTGTCGCTATCGCGTCGCCAGGGGTTATTATGACCTGAAGAATTGGGCTTAGCCTCCGCATTTAGACCGACATAACCGTAATTTGATAAAGGGCTTTCAAATTAACACTATTATCCTTTAGAGAGCAGGATTACGGCTGGTCTTTTTTCTCCGAGTTATCATCCCATCATCTGAATATTGTATTCAATATCTTGTATTCAATATCCCTGCTCTATTAGATGCCAAAGTCAAGGGATTGCGTTAATAACAAGAAAATGTGCTTTAGAGACAATATCCATATAACCTGTTATTAGCCGTATAGTCATAATACGAAGGGATGATAAATTCCATTGCGTAACCAGCCAGAAATAGTGCTATAATTCCCGATAGGAGTTTATCGATAGCTGTAAATTAGGATTGATATGAAAAAGGTTCATGTACCGATTATTGTCCTGATAACGCTATCGGTACTAACGTTTCTGATTATCATTCCCCTCCCTGCTTCTGCCCAGCAGCAACTTCCCGACCTGACAGTACTTGATGCGTGGCAGGCAGGTAATCAGATTAAATACGTGATTCAGAACAAAGGGCCAGGTGATATTAGCGGTGTGGTTGCTCCGGTCAGCTTCTACAACGCCCTTTTTATTGACGATAAGCTGGTAGTGCAAGACCATGTGACTCTACCCTTAGCCGCAGGGCAGCAGCTTGAACGTATTTTCGACTACCAGTATCATATGACATCACCATCAGACACGATACGGATAATCGCTGATTATCAGCAGAATATCGCAGAAGGTGACGAGCAGAACAACATCTGGGTGGCCATCTGGCAGGTGACCGAAAATCTGCCAGACCTGATTGTGGAAAGCCTTGAGTGTGGGGAAGGTAATAAGCTATCTGTAACTATTAAAAACATCGGTACAGGCCGACTTCCCGCCGGTTGGAACGCCTTGGGGCAAATTTCGGTTAATGGCCAGGCGAAAGGTACCTTTAGTTTGCAGGACCCAACGTTCGATATCAACGGGGGCATCGCCGTGGCCGGGGGGAGCGCCATTTATCTTCTCCCTTGGGAAATCTCAGAACCGGCGCTGGCGGCGTGTGCCGTTGACATTACTGATAATATTCAGGAAGCTAACGAGCAAAATAACATCAGAGAAGAGGAAGTTACACCCACGGTAATTAAACTTCCTGACTTGGTGATTGAAGAGGTCGAGTATAACCAGAAAGCAGGCAACATCAGCTGTACGGTTAAAAATATCGGTGAGGGGGATGCTGCCCCAAGTTTCACCTGCCGTCTATCCCCCAGCGAGCCGTACGTCTATGAAGATTCAGAAGTACAAGCCACCCTCAAATCTGGAGAGTCGTATGTTTTGTATTTCATAATCCCGACTCAACCTGAGGAACCCACGATAACCGTAGATATTTGCGCCGATATCTTCAATGAAGTGCAAGAGTCCAATGAGCAGAACAACTGCCTGGAGAAGACCATCGAGTACGAAGTACAGATACCCCTGCCTCTGAGTATTACCTCGAGGCCCTCGGTTACCCAGATAACCCAGAACTCGGCCGTCGTCCTTTGGACAACAAATGCGGCCAGTAATAGTGCGATAAGGTACGATTACCGCTCTGGCAAGTATGGGAATGTAGCTGAAGACCCTGCTATGGTAACCGAGCACCTTTTGGAACTGAAGGGACTTGAACCAGCCGTGACATACCACTACCGGGTAGAATCTACAGATTCCAGTGGCACCAAGGTCAATAGTCGGGATTTGATTTTCAAGACACCACCGGCCAAAGATGGCGAAAAACCATCATTATCCATCGAACTACCGGAAACGCTCTCGGGTATAACCGCTATCCGAGTTACGGCGCAGGATAATATCGGGGTAGACAGGGTAATTTTCTTATGTGATGGTAAGCCAGCGTTCACCGATTATACGGCTCCCTTCAACTGGGAGTGCGATGCATCATTGCTTGCTGAAGGAGACCACCTGTTCAGTGCCCGAGCCTTTGATATTTTCGGGAATATGGCGGAGGTGCAGCAGGGAGGTACAATCCGTCACCCGGTAATTGACCCGACAGCACCTTCTGTTGCTTTCGTCAACCCTCGCCACGGAGATGATATTGGTGGCTCAGTTCGCATAGAATCGCTTATTGAAGACATCGATGGCTACTTGCAGAAAGCAGAGATGTATATAGATGATGTTCTGGTGAGGAGCTGGGTATACACTCCTTTTTCCATGGTTCTTTCTGACGGGGAACTGGAAATCGTCCATGAGCCTCAGTTAAGCAGCCTTTCATTTACTTATCTATGGGATACCGGTGGGCTTGAATTTGATTCGACGCACCTGATAGAAGTGAAGGCGTGGGATGATTCGGATAACTACAACCATAATAGCGTACAGGTTAGAAAACCGCCCTTGGAAGCACTTTTACCTGACGTTACCTATGAACTCCCTGAAAGAGTCGCTGTTGAAGTCACCAGAAACGTGGTAGTGGGTACGAACGGAAACTGGTTTGAGGTATGGTTGAATGTAAGAAATACCGGTACTGCAACTCTGGATAATTTACAGATTAGGGACGCCTGTGTTGGCTTTCAGGCAATTGCTCTATCTCCAGACACAACTATCGATTACAATGACCTTTATAAAGAGAGCCAGATAACTATCATAACTGATATGGGAGAGTTTAATCCCGGGGAAACCTGGACTTTTCTCTATCACGTGGTGCCAGTGCTCTTCTCACCTTATAATCCTCTAGCTGATAATGAATACGTCATTGGACTCAGCCATAGCGGTTGGAATCCTCAGGTGCTGTGTATACATGAAGGAAGAACTTACCAGTTCTTTATCGAACTGCCTTATACTCCGTCGTATGAGGATTCAAATAGAGATGGCCTTAACGATTTGGATGCCGCCTTTAAAAGTGCCGACTATCTGATTGTGACTTCTGAGGTACTGCTTCGAAACCCCGACTACACTGGCGTAGATATGTTGCTGCAGAAGGCCGCAACTTTAGCCAGAGAGAAACGAGGCGTACTGGGGTACTGGTATCCCAGTCCTTCCAGCTACGATTCCTGGCGATACGCTTATACACAACTCAAGGAATACATTAGCCCCGGGACTCCTAACCCGGAAGCCCATTATTACCGGGGATACTGGGCGAGCCGACTTGGTGAGGCTTTTAGCCACCCCGATGCACAGGACGCCTATCTGCTGTTAATTGGCGAGTGGGATGTCATCCCTTCTATGACTTATAACGTTCATGGACTTGATATAAGATGGACCAGTGGCGGCCGTACAGATTATGTGACACTCAGTGATAACTATTATGCCGATACGGTCGGGAGTGATAACAAACCTGACCTGATTGTGGGTAGAATCGTGGGTGACACACCGCAGATTCTGATAAAGCCGATTGAGGCCAGCCTTGATGTAATGAGTGGACACGGATTCGACCGGGCGTCAGCAGCCATCACCAGCGGTTATGAGGATAGCTCCGGTGATAGCTTCGTTCACAACGCCGTAAATGTCGCCGGCGACCTGTCAGGTCAAGGCGTCGGTGACGAGATAGTACACTGGAGTACTCTAATTGAGCACGGTTGGGGTCTTTCGCTGACCGAATATGACGCCTTTGCCCTCGGGGATGTTGATGGCGATGGCATTGATGAGGTAATAATCGCTAAAGACGAAGAAAGTAAAATCTATATATACGAAGCTGCAGACAGGAGCTTGGTCGGCGAGTTTACCTGTGCGTTCACCCGGTATGACGGACTGGCCACGGGCAACCTGGATCGCGACAGTAGTGATGAAATCATTATTGCCCGGGACGACAATAACACACTATACGCTTACAAAGCTAATGGAGACCTGATCGACTCATGCTCAGAAGTTTTTAACAACTGGGATATGATTGCCGTCGGCGATGTTCTGCACGATAGCAAAGATGAGATAATGATAATATCTGAAAGCGGGGATTATGTCTGCATTTACAGGCTTATTGATACCGCCATATGGGGTCGCGAGGGCTGGGAACTCCATGAAGACGACACGTGGGAGCTAAGTATCGACTTCACAAGACATGATGGTTTTGCAGTAGGAAATGTCCTGGGAGATGACACAACTAAGGACGAAATCATAATTGCCAGGAATGACAACAATGAAATTTACATCTACCGGGCTGATGGCTGGCAGCTGGAACACTTTGATGCCCGCTTCACCCCCTACGATGGGTTTGCGGTAGGTGATGTTGATGGTGATGACATGGACGAAATGGTGGTAATTATTGACGAAGATAACAAGATTTACGTTTATCAGGATAATGGCAGGTATGTTGAAGAAGGTGAGTCGAAGTGGAGAAAGACCAGTTTGTACAGTCGGTTTTTTGATGACTGGTTCCATGGAATCCGCTATACTGCCTCTGATACCCAGCACGACGGTTTTGCAATAGGCACCGTTATCTCCGGTGAAAATTCCAAGGTTTGCATACTCCACATCAGGGACGGCTGGGGTTCCTTTGAAGTTTTTGCCTCAACATGGGGTGACGCCGATAGATGGGCCAATAGACGACTGGGTCAGCAGGCTGATGATATCAGTTTTCTTACCATTTCAGGGCATGGCAATTCAGGGGGCGCTTCCCCGATAGGGTGTAGCTGGTCAGGTGAGTGGGGTAACTTCGTCAAGCATCCTTTTGTCTTTTCTATGTCCTGTCTCAGTGGGAACTACCGTGGAGAAGCCTTTGGTGACTGTCTGTTTGACCATGGCACAGCTGTTTTTATAGGAGCAACCGAGGTCTCGGCAAGGACTGCGAATAATGAGACTATATGCAAGTACTTCGATACCGGCTTTGGACACTACTGGGACGTCTGGGGTGAAAGAGCCGGCAAGGCTTTTAATGACTATGAAAGATACAGGGTTACCCAGGGTAATTGGTGGAAATTCTGGGTCTACGAATACAACTACTATGGAGACCCCAAGTTTCCGTCTGGTGGCTAGAGACGATGATAAAATGGATATCCATTGCTGTACTGCTTTTTGGCTTGATAGCTAGCGTTTGCTCCCCTGTACTAGCTGAATCACCCCCTTCGAGTATAGAGGTCAGTATACCTGAATACCAGGTGGAGAAGGTAGATGATTATGATTATGTGGATATTCCCGGTGGCGACATACTGCTGGTAGATGGCATGCCTAGAATTCCTTATTATCCTGTTTTCATTACCTATCCTGAGGGATACAGGATACAAGATGTTCAGATGACTGAAGTATCAGGGCTGGAGATGGCGACAGGTTTAAATTTGCCCGTTGTGACGATGGAGCCTGATTTTCCATCCGATGGGGAGCTGCCGCCACTCAAAGCAGAGGGATGGTTTCCGGATGAGGATTATAACTGGAATATATGGATTAATTCTGATGGCAGCAGTACCCTGGTCATAAATGTCTTCCCGTTTTACTATAATGCCGATACCACTGACGTTAAATTCTACAGGTTTTATCGCTTTGATGTTGAATATATTACCACTGACATGGCAATAACGGTATTAAATGCAGATAAGAGTGTCTATAAACTTGGTGATGAAGTTTCACTGGATATAGGACTGGAAAATGCCGGACAAACACAGGACGTTATAGTTAGCATCATTATAAAACAATACGGAACAAACGAACTGGTAGAGGGATTACCTATTAGGTCATTGAAGGATTTTGCCGGAGAAGGCTCCTGCACAGCCATGTGGAATACCGCTAAAACAGAAGCAGGCGATTATTATGCAGAGGTATCCATTACTGATATCCTTGGGAATATACTAGATAAAGAAACTGTGGGTTTTAGTATACAACTTTCTGAAATTATAGAAAAGCCACCTGAGGTTATAGAAAGGCAACCTGAAGTTATAGAAAAGCCAACTGAAATCATAGAAAAACCGACTGAACCTGTGCAAACATCCACTGGATTCCCCATCCTGTACGTCATTATTGGTGCTATTTTGGTTGTGGCTATAGCTGCTGTGCTGATTATTGTTAAGTTGAGAAAAAAGGCGTAGTTCCCCTTTACAGTATCTCAGCGCTCACTCCTATCTAACTTATCCGGCTACAATACCTTCAGGATAGCCAAAAGCTACAAACCTTTGCCACTATGGTCCGGGAAGCCAGCCACGATGAGTTCCTGGCAATGCGGCTGCTGCGGGACAGAATCCCCGGGCAGAATGAGCGCTACCTGGCGGTGACATCGGCCATGTTGCGGGAGGCGCTGGAGCAGTATTCACCCCTGCGCCTGATAAAAAACGTCTCCCCGGCCGAACAGAAGAGGGAGTGCCTTGAGGAGACGGGGGAGTGCCTGGTGGAGACGGGGGAGAGTCGAACTCTCAATCCCTACCAGTTAGTTTTACGGTTGCTTGACCAGCTTGACCAAATAGGACAAACGGCGCACCAAATCAAACAATACCTTGCTGACCTGCCCGAAAATATTGAACTATCCCGAACGACTAGATGGAGAGATCCACTTTCTTCATTAAATAACATCCCATTCGTACCTTCTCGGTCGAATGGTGGCAAATAATGAGCATTTTCCAGGGCTACTACCTAATTCTGGGGCAAGGTTACTTTTTCGGAATCTTTTAGAATATTCTAAAGCCAACGTTTGGCATAAGGGCTTGATTTAGGGAAAGTAATTGAATACGATATTGCCCATAGTAATGATATCATGGACGCTTAGTGTGAATAGCTGGATGGACAAATCGTTGATATACGCTTTTTCTATCGGTATCGCGAATCGACTACGAGCAACACCAAAAAACCAATACTCGAGACCCCGGTCATTAGGAAAAACCAGAGTTAACGATAAGAACCGACTTTGACCTTCGAAAGATTCAACGATTGCTCGGTTATACTAATTTTGCGTTTATACTTCACCCGCTGCCTAGAACCTATTGTAGAGGCAGCAACTTTAACCAGATAATTTTGGGCTCATATTATTCTGTTCACCGAGTTTAATTACACTTTATTTCAACTTCATATTACACGCTAGTCAATTTCCTACGCTCAGATCAAGCAAACCAGGCGATTGTTGGATGCTAGACAATCCGGCCAATGGTTATGTAATAATTCTCTTCAAGGGCGTTTCTTCTGTGCCTGGTGAGTCTCTCGATTGTCATTCTTGACACCAAGTTATGCCCCTGCAAAACAAAAGGGACACCAGCCATCGCTATTACTTTGTAGCTCTCATCAGGGCAATTACGCCCTTACCTTCATCTGAGGCAACCCATACCAGAGCTGCGTCGTTCTCGTTATTCTTGTTATATACACCATATCTCATGTCTGGCACTTCCATCCATCCCATCTCTTCCCAACCTTTAGCAGGCATTTGGTTCTTATAAAAAGTAGCTATAGTATCCAAGTTATCCCCTGATTCATAGTATCGCCACTCCACTTTTGAGTAGTCTCCCTCAGCTGGCGGTATTGACCAGCTTCCTTTTTGCACTTGCTTGGCACCCGAATAAACTGGCATATCATTCCAGGTAAGTCCTCCTGTTGATGGTGCTGTTACTGGTTCTTTTTCCGGTGCCATGGTGGGTTCACTAGCAGGAGGTGTTTGTGTTTCTTCAACTTCTTCTTCACCACCACAGGCAAACAGACTAATACCAGCTAATACCAGGATTGATACAAGCAATAATAATAACAACTTTTTCAATTTGACCCTCCTTTTCAATTACTGAATTATTTAAACGAAAGTACTGATCAACTAAACCCAGTTATCATTAATTAAGTGTCCTTGCCAATACCCTTATAGCTTTCATTGAGAAGTACATGGCAATATATTTTTCCTCCGATTTTACCGTTAATCCAAATATGGCACGCAACCCATCCCACAGAGGTTCTTCTTCAAATGGTACCCATAAGGTCGTTTATTGACCGAGTAGGGACAATTATAATGTTGTATATCGTATTTGTCAAGATATAGGGTACCAGTATTAACAAAACGTCAGAATGTTTAACCCCGAGGAATCTTGCCTCAGACTTGTTGGGAAATCATTTTACACGTAAAATAATGGTACGGTGCGTCAGTTGATGCAACTGCATCAGAAAGAGATAGCAAAGTGCCTGTATGTAAATACTTTCAATTTTAAGCGAATAAATCACTTAGGAATTAGTTATCATCAGATTAACTGCGGAGCATATCACGCCTGCGAACAAACACGATTGCCAAGATGCCAACGGTTACTATCAATGTAGCCCCGATTATTTTCGCCAAAGTACTCCATGCAAACACCGTCGATATATCTTGAGGTGTGACTGTAAATTGCTGTTGCTCTATACTTTGGATAGAATTCCCACCTTCGTACAATTCTGCCTGAAAAGAGTAAAGTCCGGTCTTCCATCCTGCCGAAGGTATATATATATAGCTGCCAGAATACTCATCAGATTGTAACTGGGCTGGTGAAAGTAGCTGAATTTCTTCTAATGGCTCGCCTTCATAAAATATCTTAAGGATCAGCCCGGCTTCAGCTAATTGTTCTTGTAATCCGTCTAATTGGTATTCTATCTTAGTTGAGGTAAGTTTATCGGTTTCAGGGTCGTAAACAGGTGTGGCGACGAAATCACTAATCACTATTCCGGGATTGACGGGCTCCCTGCTAAAATATACCAGGGGTGCTTTGACAAAATAAGTTGCCTGCAAGCCGTCTATAGTCACCGCATGCTGCCCGAGAGCCTCAGGTGTGATATTAAAGCTGACCACCTTGCTTTGTCCACCGGCAACTTCAATCTCCTTAGCGTCTACCGCGGTATCATCAACTCGTAATACCATATTATAAGTCCCGGATAAATCACCGATATTGCTCACGAGAACACGAATATAAACGCCATCGCCTAAGTTAATTTCTGTGGGGCTAACTACAAGGTTACTCGTGACAAAAGACGCAGGCGCTTGTCCCTCGTTTACGACGAATATCGCCGACAAATCGCCAATGCTGGCTTTGTGTTCACCGACAGATGCTGGAGTGACATTGAAATATACTGTCTCGCTGTCTCCGCCACCAAGTGTGACTGTCTTCGTTTCTATAACCCCACCATCTATTTCCAGACTCACTCCATAGTCACCAGTGAGGTCACCAACATTGGCGACTAGGACACTAAAGCTAATGATCTCTCCATGTCCAACTTCCTGGGAACTTAGAGTAAAATCGCTACATTCAAATGCAGCGGGGCGAGTATGCGCCATAAGGGCATAGGTTGATAGGTGTTGAATCGGCACGGAAACAATATGAGCCGCTGGGTCGACCTCGCCTCCCAGATCAATCCATTCACCGGTGACAGGTTCCCACAGGACTATATAAAGATTATTTTCAGAAATCTCTTCTGGTAACTCTGAGTCAGTGAATTGAAAAACAAGAGTTGCCGACGGTTCGAAGGTGGCCTGACTTGGTTGAATATTATAAAACTGGCTGATGACTCTGGAATCCGGACCTGCAATAAGGCTCTCTTCAGACTGTTTTATACTTATGTGGGATACAATCTGACCAAACCTGTTCTTGACAACGGTATCTTTAGGTATGATCAATTTGACCTTTCTATCAACGTCCGTAGCCACAACTTCGCTGACAATCCTACCTTCCATCGTCATGGAATCAAGTAGACTGGTCACACCCCCAGTTCCTCCACCTCCACCACCACCACTACCTCCACCACCTCCTCCACTGCTCTGGTCCTGATTAATCTGAACCTGTCCACTAACCACACTTGCCTGTACAGGCTGCCCATTTACGTCCCCCACTACCACATTTGATAGAGTTAATGGAGATGTCCCACCCTGCGTACCAGCAGTCAGTGTTACTGTGGCGAATGTCCCGGGTGCCGATACCACCTGCCCCGGCGTCGTAATCACACCAGCTACAGCACTAACAGTGCCAGCTACATTGTCTATCGTCCCCGCTGTGAAATAGGTGGTCGCTCCGTTTTGCGACAGCAGATTCCCTTCAACAACATCATTAACGGTAACTAGTGAAGAATCAAAGGAGAGATTGAACTGCACACCGGCTATCCCCACCTCAGGTTCAACTATGATGTCCACGGTGAATTGCTCCCCAGGGTCGATCACGCCTGGCTCAGAAACCCTGACAATAGTGTCTCCCTGGGCTGAGGCCACGCCGAAGGGAATTAATACCAAAGTGAGTATAAGGAAAACGCTCAGTAATCTTGTAAAGCGACATAATTTTTTCATTCTATGTTACCTATGCAGTCCAGTGTTGGCCGACTACAATCATATCCAGCACATTGATTGTTCCATCCTCGTTGGTGTCCTCTCGTATCCAGCCAGTCAGACCGCTTTCATCCCAGTGCTGACCAATCAAGACCATGTCAAGGACATCGGTGGCATCATCACCGTTGATATCCCAGTCCTCACTGAGCTGGACGACGGTAATGGTGATGTCCTCAGAATCGGTCAGTTGTCCATCAGATACTTCGAAGTGCACCAAATATACACCAGCCTGGTCATAGCGCGGTGTCCAAGAGAATGTCCGCGTGTCGGAGTCAAAGCTTGCCCCTTCGGGCAGATTGGATGCAGAATAGACTAATTGATCACCATCGGCATCATTCGCCAAGATAGTAAATGTAAGCAACTCGCCTTCGTCGGCTGATCTGTTCCCGATTGAATTGAGTATCGGAGCTTGATTAATCTGAACCTGTCCACTAACCACACTCACCTGAACAGGCTGCCCATTTATATCTCCCACTACTACATTTGATAGAGTTAGTGGAGATGTCCCACCCTGCGTACCCGCCGTCAGCGTTACCGTGGCAAATGTCCCAGATGTAGATACCACCTGCCCCGGCGTTGTGATTGCACCAGCTACAGCACTAACAGTGCCAGCTACATTGTCTATCGTCCCCGCTGTGAAATAGGTGGTCGCTCCGTTTTGCGACAGCAGATTCCCTTCAACAACATCATTAACGGTAACTAGTGAAGAATCAAAGGAGAGATTGAACTGCACACCGGCTATCCCCACCTCAGGTTCAACTATGATGTCCACGGTGAATTGCTCCCCAGGGTCGATCACGCCTGGCTCAGAAACCCTGACAATAGTGTCTCCCTGGGCTGAGGCCACGCCGAAGGGAATTAATACCAAAGTGAGTATAAGGAAAAAGCTCAGTAATCTTGTGAAGCGACATACTTGTTTCATTTTATACCTCCTGCATATTCCAGTGTTGGCCGATTAGGACCATATCCAGAACGTTAATCGTTCCATCTTCGTTAGCGTCCTCCCGTATCCAGCCAGTCAAACCGCTTTCACCCCAGTGCTGACCAATCAAGACCATGTCAAGTACATCGGTGGCATCATCACCGTTGATATCCCAGTCCTCACTGAACTGGACGACGGTAATGGTAATGTCCTCAGAATCAGTCAGTTGACCATCAGATACTTCGAAGTGAACCAAATATACACCAGCCTGGTCATAACGCGGCGTCCAAGAGAATATCCGCATGTCGGAGTCAAAGCTTGCCCCTTCGGGCAGATTGGATGCAGAATATGTCAGGAAATCATTATCAAGGTCAGTAGCTGTTATGGTAAATGTTAAACGTTCTCCTATAGGCGTTTTCATGGTACTATATTCATGTCTGGTTGCCGACTTGCCGCTGATAGCGTTCGGATAGTCGCATATTTCATCTAAGAAATGCCCATTTTTCACGATATTATCTTCTGATTTAGATGCTGCAACAGATAAGACTCCCGCAATAAGGACTATCAGGGCTGCTCCTGATACCATGCTTATGATAATTCGTTTCATTTTTTACCTCCCGTTGATATCACAGCCGGAAGCGTACCGCTCTCAATAAAGTGCGGAAGGCTATATTGGCTAGCTGTACTCGTCGATTCGCTGTCTTGAGCCCTCCAAGGGCAGCCTTGGCTGAGGTCGCCCATATTTTCTATAAGCGGAATAACGTGTTTACCCATAAGATAATATGATGATGTGGGGAATGAAACAATCACAAAAACGTACTGGTTGCGGAAGTAAATAAGCACTGATTACTATATACCTAATACTATAGATATATATCCGTAGAATGAATAAACGACTAAAGACGCTGAACTGATACCCATAATAAAGATAGTGTTTGGTTGTCATATTACTCACCACTCATAAGCTATTCTATTACCTGAGCCGTGTACTTGAAGCTGGCGTTCTCTGATTCCTCATGGCAAGGTACTTTCTCATTTTGATTATGCTCTGACCATACCTAGCCTTCCTCAACACAAAGCACAATTGATTTGTCATAACCTCTGGTAGTATTATCGAAAATTGCCCCACCACCGCCGTGTATAATAACATCGGCAGTATTGAAAAAATCAGTAGATTTCTCAATCACATTATTATAAATCTCTACGCAGCGTGTTCCTTCAGAAGAGTCAGGCTCAACACCATGAACATCAGTCGGATCAGAGCGAACACCCTGTATTATCAGATTATAAAGACAGAGATAATGTACACCTTGATTAGCAATAACAGCATGACGGCATTTCACAAACTCACAATCCTCTACAAATACAGCCTCAAATGAACTCAAGTTTCATATTATCCTCCCAGATATCTTTCCTTCCACATGAAACGCCATAGCCAAGGCCGTCAGCAGAACCTCCGGCCTTCGCCTTAATAAAACAGTAGTTAACCTAGCCAAGACCCTCAGTACGGACGCCGGTATGATAATAACCTTTGATATGATGGTGGTAAACACGAAAATCTACACCATTTAGTATATGGATGGCATACTTTCCATCGTAATTCGGGCTTATTTAAAAAAAGCCAGAGATCCTAGTGCTATCGCCCCGGGCTTCTATCACCATTGATTCACCTTGAGCGCGAATGATTGTATTGTTAATACCAGAGCTAATTAGACTAACTCGATCGTGGATAAGCATACTATCACCTAAATTAAAGGCGACCTCGTGAATATATACAATAACTCCACCAGCTGCATAGACAACATCAGCAGCCGCCTGAAGGTCAGTGGCAGAGCCACTTACTGCTGTAATGCCATGAGTACCAGTACTATTACATTCAATTATGGTGAGTACTAAAATAGAACCCCTACTGATACCTTTTTATACCTCAGGTTATATTCTCATATGCTCTCATCTGTCATATTATTGAAATATATTTTTCTTTTGGTATACAACTATATTGAGCCATATTGAGCAAGTATTTGTCCACGAAAAACAGGCAGCTACAATGATTAAAATTCGAGTTCTACTTGGATTTATGGGCTTGGATAAGATTCTTGCTTTCAAAAAAATGCTAATGCGTGAACCAGATATAGAAATAGTCGGAGAAGCAACTGATACCGTGGATACCTTGCTTAAAGTAGGCAGCACTCACGCTGATGTAGTGGCTATCGACCTTCCATTGTATGGAAAAGACTCCGGACTTTGCAGTCATCTGCTGGCGGAATATCCCGATGTTAAAATTTTTGCTATTTCCGAAGAAGGGGACGAGATTGTCATGTATGAGACAGTAATGATGCGAAGGCAGGCGTCTGATACATCAACGAATAAGCTAGCGGATTTCATTCGCCGATCAGTGCATGGTGATGATAATGGCTGGGACGCTATGGGGCGATTACCAGGATAGGTGTAAATTGTCAACAACACAAAAATAATAGGTGGTCATGATGAGTGGAATATTTGCTTTTATTGGCAATGAACCTGCAGCACCAATCGTGCTTCAGGGGCTCCGGAAACTGGAATATCTCGGCTATGATTCGGCTGGTGCGGCTAGTATCAATAACGGCAAGTTATATCTTAAGAAGGATGTGGGCAGGATTGAGGAGATAGATAAAAGGCATAGATTGACTGAACTCCCCGGGAACATAACGATTGCTCATACTAGATGGGCAACACATGGAGGTGTAAACCAGCAAAATGCCCACCCCCATGTTGACTGTGCTAACCAGATAGCGGTAGTCCATAACGGTATTGTGGATAACTACCGGGAGATACGCCAGATTCTTGTATGCAAAGGGCATGTATTCACCTCAGAGACAGACACCGAGGTTATCCCTCACCTTGTAGAAGACTATTTGAAGGAAGGGAGCACACTGGAGCAGGCTTTCCTCATGGCCACTAAAAAACTGAAAGGCTCTTATTCTATAATTGCTATCTCGGCGCAAGAACCCCAAAAAATGGTGGCTATCAAGAAGGATAATCCCTTAATTATCGGAATAGGACATAATGGTACTTTTGCCACTAGCGATATTCTTTGCCTTGAAGGTTGTGATAGGGTGATTTTCCCTGAGGATGGTGAGTTAACCATACTAAGTAAAGATGGAGTAACTTTCCTCGATATAGAGGGACGGCAGATCGAGAAGGAAGCAAGCCCTTTGGACATAAAGGAGCAATACTATAGCAAGGGCGAGTACCAACACTTCCTGCTCAAGGAAATAATGGAGGAACCACAGGCAATTAGAACAGCGATAATGCAGGATAAGCAGTTATTCACGCAAATAGCTACGGACATTCTTAGAGCCAGACAGGTAGTCATCACGGCTTGTGGCACCTCAAGATATGCTGCCCTGTTAGGCCAATACCTGTTCTCCGAGATTGCCAATAAATTTTGTGAAGTAGTCATGGCTTCTGAGTTTCATTACTTTTCTGAATCTATTGACAAGAATACGTTAGTTATTGCCGTTTCCCAAAGTGGTGAAACAGCTGACGTCGTTGAGGGGGTAAAAAGAGCTAAATCTAATGGAGCGCGGATTATCTCAATAGTAAATAGGCCTGGCTCAATACTTTGCCGTATAAGCGATAACGTAATATATCTTAATTGCGGATCAGAGACAGCCACGGCAGCTACAAAATCTCTAATAAGCCAGCTAACCATTTTCTATCTCCTCTGCTTCTCTATGGTCAATCAATTTAACGCGGCAGTTAGTAGCCTGATGGATGTCTCTACTGAGATGACTAGGATGCTCAACTGGAGTAGGGCAAGTTTGAAGGAGCTTGCGGAAAGGTTTAAGAATAGCAAGGATTTTTACTATATAGCCAGGGGGATTAACTCTCCTATAGCCTCTGAAGCAGCCCTGAAGCTAAAAGAAATTTCCTGCATTCATGCCGAGGGATTGCCTGCTGGTGAACTGAAGCACGGAACGCTGGCACTTATCGAAAACCAGACACCGGTAGTAATTATCTGTCCCAATGATAAGACCTTCTACGAAACTCTGGACAATGGAATTGAGGCGAAGTCGAGGGGAGCCTTTATCATTGGCGTATCAGACATCGATGATAAACTTTACGACTTCTGGATTGAAATCCCCCGAGTAGATAGATTCTTCTATCCCCTTGTATCCATCGTTCCGCTACATCTCCTTGCCTATTACATCGCCATAAAGGGAGGTAAAGACCCTGATAGGCTACGCAACCTAGCTAAATCGGTCACGGTAAAGTGAGATTAAGAAACATTTCAACTACGCCTCTGGGCAACGACGGACTTGGGTCAAGAGAACTTGTTCCGCTTAAGGAGGCTAATTACGAATGGTAAACATTTTAGGCATAAGGAATGAGGCGTCAACTATAAGCATGACCACGATACAAATTGACGATGAAAGCCAAAAGGCAGTTCTTGAAGTTTTAAAATCCGGACAGTTGGCCCAAGGTCCAAAAGTCGAGGAATTTGAAAAAGCATTTGCTGATTATATAGGCACAAATCATGCCGTTGCAGTGAATAGTGGAACTGCAGCTCTTCATGTTGGGCTACTTGCGGCAGGCATAGCCGGAGGTGATGAGATTATTACCACTCCATTCAGTTTCATAGCTACCGCCAATTGCTGCCTGTTCTGCGGTGCAGTACCCGTCTTTGTGGACATTGATGATGAAACGTTCAATATTGCACCACACCTAATTGAGAAAAAGATAACTCCTAAGACTAAAGCTATCATCATTGTGCACCTTTATGGACAACCATGCGATATGGATAAGATTCTCTCAATATGTAAGAAACACAATCTAGTGCTCGTTGAAGATGCTTGTCAGGCACATGGAGCCGAATATGGTGGGAAGAAAGTGGGTTCCTTCGGAATAGGCTGCTTCTCTTTCTATCCTACTAAGAATATGACGACCGGTGAAGGGGGCATGATTACCACTGATGATGAAGAGATAGCTCGAAAAGCTAGACTGATACGGCAGCACGGACAAAGTCAAAGGTATGTTAATGACGTATTGGGCTATAACTTTCGCATGACTGATATAGCCGCGGCACTTGGAATATGCCAATTGAAGAACCTGGATGTAGCTAATGCAAAGAGAATAAGACATGCGAGGTACCTGTCAGAGCGTATCTCTCAAACTAAAGGGCTCATTCCCCCATATATTGCTCCGAATAGGAAGCACGTCTTTCATCAATACACTATAAAAGTTACAGAAAGTTATAAATTGTCCAGAGATGAATTACAGCAGAAACTATATACCAACAGAATAGGGTCCACAATTTATTACCCGACACCAATACATCGACAACCGCTATATAGAAGCCTAGGCTATGATAACAGCCTACCTGCTTCTGAAACAGTCGCTAATAGCGTACTTTCCTTACCGGTTCATCCAGGTCTAATTTATGCGGAACTGGAGAAAATAGTGGAGGCTTTACGCGGTGAGTGAAAACATTAACAAACATGGTACTGTTGTTCTTGGCGTAAACTGCGTAATACAAGAAAACGTGACTTTAGGCAATTCTGAAGACGGCTTAATTATTATTGGTGATAATGCCCTAATACGATCTGGGTCTATAATATATTCCCACGTTAAGATTGGGAATGGCCTAAAGACTGGTCACGGTGTTCTAGTAAGAGAGTATTGTGATGTTGGGGATAATGTGCTTATCGGAACAAACTCGGTGTTAGATGGTAATTGTAAAGTCGGTAACAATGTCAGCGTTCAAACTGATGCCTACATCACAGCATATACAACTATTGAGGATGATGTTTTTATAGGTCCTCGCGTGGTGACCACTAATGATAAATATATGTTTTATGGTGCTAAATTAGTAGGCCCAACTATTAAAAAGGGAGCCAAAATAGGAGCTAATGCTACTCTTTTACCTGGCGTTGTGATAGGTGAAGAGGCTGTAGTGGGTTCAGGCGCGGTTGTAACCAGGGATGTGCCAGCCCACGTAACTGTGGTGGGAAATCCAGCTGTAATATTAAAACGGGTAGATGCCTAATACGTTGAGTAAGAGGATAGCCGTGATAGGCATGGGGTAGGCGGATGGTCATATAAGGTAAATGAATAGGAAAATATAAATATGAAAAACAAATCCATTATCCAAGGCGACGTAGCCAAGTGGTTAAGGCGGGGGTCTGCAGGGCCCTTATTCAGTGGTTCGAATCCACTCGTCGCCTCCATTAGAAAGAAAATAGCTGTGATAGGCATGGGATATGTCGGCATTCCAGCCGCAGTTCTTTTAGCCAATGCCGGTTTTGATGTGATCGGTATCCAGAGACGCTCAAAGAGATCCGGCTGGAAGATAGATTGGCTAAATGAGGGCCGTTGCCCAATCGGTGGCAATGAACCTGAGTTGCCCGAGATGCTGGAACATGTTGTCAGGCAAAAGAAGTTCAGGGTAACTGATGATTTTTCCGCGCTTAAAGACACTGATGTAATTCTTATCGATGTCCAGACACCAATCGATGGTAACCGTGTTCCGCAATATGAATTATTCAAGGAAGCCAGCCATCAAATTGGCCAATTTCTATGTCCCGGCAAGGTAGTGATTATTGAGTCTACTGTCGCACCGGGAACAACAGAGTACGAGGTCAAACCGATTCTCGAAGAGGAATCTGGTCTCAGAGCTGGTCTTCCGGATGGATTTGGGCTCTGCTTCTCTTATGAACGGGTGATGGTAGGTCGGCTTATTCACAATACCAGAGAGTATCCGAGGATTGTCGGCGGCATAGACGAAAAGAGCACGCAGATTGCTATGGAATTGTATAAGACTATAGTGAAAGGTGGGGTTCACGGGACCGATATCATGACAGCTGAAGTCTCGAAAACCGTGGAAAATGCCTACAGGGATGTTCAAATAGCTTTTTCTAACGAAGTTGCGTTGCTATGCGAATCGTTGGGGATAGATGTTTTTGATGTCAGGGAATTTGTGAATGGATTACCTAATGATCCTTCTATGCCTCATGCTAATCCGGTAAGAAATATGCATATTCCCGGTGCCGGCGTTGGCGGTCATTGTCTACCTAAGGATACTTGGCTATTGATTCATGGCTATAATGAGTATTCCAATCTTAGGAACGGTTACCCTTCTTCGGTGCTCAAGGATGCCAGGTATTTAAATGACTGGATGCCCATCCACATGGTGGATCTTCTGGAGTCGGCTTTAAAGGAAGCTCAAAAAGCTCTGAAGGGGTCGATGATTTGTGTTTTAGGTTATGCCTTTATAGAGAACTCTGATGACCCGAGAAATACCCCTACAATTACTTTTTTGAAAGAATTGGAGAAAAGGGGAGCGAAATATAAGATACATGACCCCTATGTAAAAGAGGATGAAGCGTATCAAATTGAGCAAGTCATAGATATAGCTTTGAAAGACTGTGATGCTATAGTTCTGATGACTAAACATGATGAATACAAATCCTTAAATCCTGATAAATTGAAGGGTTTTCTAAGAACCAAAGTAATTATTGATGGAAGAAATTTGTTTAATGCTAAGGAATATCTGGCTAAAGGCTTTATTTTTAAGGGAGTTGGTAGAGGCAACGTCAATAAAGGAGAGTAAATTAAAACACGATGCTTAAAGTTGGTGTAGTAGGTCTAGGTGCCATGGGGCAGCATCATGCCCGTCTATATTCTCAACTAAACTGTGAACTTGTGGGAGTGGTGGATGCTAACGCCAAACGGGCAAAGGAAATCGGCGAAAAGTATACTACCAAATATTATTCTGACTATCGTAGTCTACTATCTAATGTTGAGGCAGTTAGCATTGCAGTACCCACCATCTTGCATCACGCCATAGCCATGGATTTTTTAAGAGAAGGTGTCCATTGCCTGGTGGAGAAGCCCATAGCTTTTAATCTGCGTGAGGCTGATGAAATGATAGCAGCAGCAGAGAGAAGTCAGGTTAATCTGGCCGTGGGTCATATTGAGAGGTTCAATCCAGCAGTTGTAAAACTAAAGCAGATCTTAGATGAAGGCATCCTGGGCAAACCTCTGATAATCTCTACTAGGAGAGTGGGACCGTTTGTTCCCCGGATAAGAGATGTAGGTATAGTAATCGATACTGCCACTCATGATATTGGGGTAGTTAGATATTTAATCGGTAAAGAGCCAATAAGTGTATTTTCGAGAGTGGGCAGTCTCAGGCATTTCAAAGAGGATCACGCCATAGTGGTGCTGGATTTTGTTGAAACTACTGCTTGTATAGAAGTCAACTGGTTTACCCCGCATAAGGTACGCACTCTGGTGGCAACGGGGAGCGAAGGAATTGCTTACCTGGACTATATAGAGCAGAAAATTACAATATGTAATTCTCATGATGTCGAGGTCGCTGAGATTCAGAAAGAAGAGCCATTGAAGTTGGAAGTGGGAAGTTTTTTACAGTGTGTGTCCGAAGGAAAGAAGCCGGCGGTAGATGGTATGGAGGGAAGAGCAATATTGAAGATAGCTCTAGAGTCAAGCCACAATAACTTTTACACTTCGCCACAAACAGAAATTAGTGGAATGGGTATGAACTTAAAAAAGGTTTTTTCCAAACTGATTCCTGCTTCTAACTCATAGGTTAAGAATTGGGAACAAGCTGGGTGTTACCGAAAGGTGAATATGAATAACATACTATTAGACGGAGTGTAATATTTACCTATCCACCATGGATGGCTATACGTTATGTATAAGAATAAAAAAATCGGGGTGGTTGTCCCCGCTCATAATGAAGAACGATTTATTGGTATGGTTATCAGTACTATGCCCGATTTCGTTGATAAAATCTATGCGGTAAATGATGCTAGTACAGATAAAACCTTCGAGATAGTCTTCGCCAAAGCAACGCAAAATAAAAAGTTGGTTGTCATCAACAGAGAGACTAATGGCGGAGTCGGCGCTGCCATTGTTTCAGGCCACACCAGAGCTTTGCAGGACGATATTGATATATTAGCCGTCATGGCAGGGGATGGCCAGATGGACCCAGCAGTTCTCAATAATATCCTCGATCCTGTTGTCGAAGGTAAGGCAGACTATGCCAAAGGCGACAGACTCTCCAGACAGGAACACAGGATAGAGATGCCGCCTTGGAGAACCTTCGGTAACTTTGTACTTACTTTCCTGAGTCGGATAGCCTCCGGATACTGGAATATCTCTGATCCCCAAGATGGTTATACTGCAATATCCGTAGAAATCCTAAAGAAACTCGACTTGGATAGAATCGAAAGGGGATTCGCCTTCGAGAATGATATGCTGGTGAAATTGAATGCGGTGGGAGCTAGAGTTACAGATGTTCAGCACCCAGCCATATATCGTGGGCAGGTTTCTAAAATCAATTATTTTAAATTCATCATTATTACAAGCCAGATTCTATTAAAAGATTATATCTGGCGTATTTGGACGAAATATTTAAGGAGAAATAATATTAAATTTGAAAAAGCGGCTAGACCTACATAATCCTATATTTTATCTTGTTGCAGATTTTGAAATAGAGGTGGTTTTGATCAATGCAAGGGAAAAATCAAATAAAGGCTCTATTTTGCATTAACACTCCAGCACAAGCTCATACCTGGCGGTATGTTATCGAAAACCTCGTGAGGAAAGGACATAAGGTCAGAATATTGGCACGGGACTATGGTTCTACGGCAGGTATTCTAATAAACGCCGGATTACAGGCTTATACTTTCCGTCCTGTTAAAAAAAAATATCTTCGCCTCTTTGAAATTATCCCCCATCTATATAATGGCCTGAAGGTATCGAAAGGGTTTGTGCCTACTATTATTGTTGGATTTGGTGTTGATGCAGCACTCACAGCAGGATTACTCAGAAGGCCCTGTATTGTGTTTACTGATGGCGAGCCGATTCCGATACAGCATTTTCTAACTAAACTTTTTTCAAGCGTTATCCTAGCCCCTAACTGTTTCACAAAGGACCTCGGAAAAAGGTATGTTCGCATACACGGCTATAAGGAACTTGCCTATCTCCATCCTAACTATTTCAAACCTGACCCATCAATCTACGATGAGTTAAAAATAAACAGAGGCGAAAGATATGTTATTTTGCGCCTCAATGTGTTTGATGCAGTTCATGATATCGGTAAACATGGACTTAACGTAGCGGCTCAGTACAGTCTGGTGCAAGAACTCAACAAATATGCCCGTGTATTTATATCGCCGGAAGGGTCACTGGACAAAGAGCTTGAAGGATATCGATTATCAATTCCTTACGAAAGAATTCATCATGCTCTCTACTATGCTCAACTCCTGGTAACTGATACTCAGACTATGACTACTGAGGCAGCTATTTTAGGTACTCCAGCTGTAAGGTGTAACTCATTTGTAGGTCCAGATGATATGGGTAACTTCATTGAATTGGAAGAGAAATATGGCCTTATCTACTCATTTAGGGAGACTGACCGGGCAATACAGAAAGCAATAGAATTAATTCAGCAGCCAGACCTAAAGGAGCAATGGGCTGAAAAGCGGAAAAAGTTGCTGACTGACAAGATTGACGTCACTCAGTTCATGGTGGATTTTATCGAAAATTATCCAGATAGTTTCAAAGAGTACAAAGAGAAAAGCAATATATTATGAAGATTATCTCTATTGTTGGAACAAGGCCGCAATTCATTAAGTATGCACCTCTTTCAAAGGAGCTAAAAGGGACTCACAGGGATGTATTAATTCACACTGGCCAGCACTATGATTATTACATGAACAAGGTTTTTTTTGATGATTTAGGCATTCCTGAGCCGGATTACAATCTTGAAGTAGGTTCCGGCACACATGCTTATCAGACTGGTGAAATGTTGAAAGGTATTGAAGATATTCTGATAAAGGAAAAACCTGATTTGGTAATGGTCTATGGTGATACTAATTCCACCGTTGCTGGTGCCTTATCAGCCGCCAAGCTTCATATCAAAGTAGCGCATGTTGAGGCTGGGCTTAGAATATTTGATAAATCCGTACCGGAAGAAATCAACCGTGTATTAACCGATTATTGCTCCGACTATCTGTTTTGCCCTACGCAGACGGCAGTTGATAACCTTAAACAAGAGGGCATAACTGAGGGTGTTTACCTGACTGGGGATGTTATGGTGGACGCTTTGAACTTCAATAAAGAAATAGCTGAGCAGTCAAAAATACTGGATAATCTTGGATTGACTAGTAAGAACTACATTCTAGTAACAATACATAGGGATTTCAACACAGACAATCGGAATAATCTGGAGAATATAATAACTGCTCTTATCAAGCTTGGTGAATTGGGAGAAAGGATTGTGTTTCCGGCACATCCGAGGACGGTAAAGCTACTTAAGACCTATGGCTTATCTAATAGTTTGGGAGAAATGGTCACGTTAATTGAGCCGCTGGGTTATTTAGAATTTCTAAAGCTCTTGAACCATGCTAGGATGGTTTTAACAGACTCCGGTGGTGTCCAGAGGGATGCTTATGTATTGAAAGTTCCTTGTGCCACCCTAATGAAATATACCCCATGGGTAGAGACAGTCGACGATGGATGGAATGTCCTGACAGGAACTGATGCTAAAAAGGTAATTGATATAGCGCTGAACTTTAAACCTGGTCATCGATATTCGGATATTTTTGGGCAAGGTGCGTGCAAAAAAATTTCGTGCATTATCAATGGTTATTGAAAGTGTTGTGCTTCAACAGAACTCGGACATTCAACTTTGATTAGGGATGACACAACCCTGTTTGGAGAAGCTTTAGTAGCCAAGCGGGGAGCAGATTACCACTAGACTCACCATATATATTTTTATCGCTGGGAGAGGCTCGCCAAGCGATGGATTTTAAAAGCACTACACAATGGGACAAGGAAGGCCAAGAATAACAAGCATGAAAGGTGGAGGGAGGTGGAATGAAATCTCTATCTTTGAAAATAAAAAACGCTCAGCCCAAATTGATAATAGTATCCATGATCGGTTTATTGATAGTTATATCATTAGTGTTTAGTATCCCTTTCCAAGCATTGGGTTGCGAACAACTTGCACGAGCTATTAGTGATAAACATGTGACGAGAGGCTATATAACCTGGGGAAATCTATCCAATGTTTGGGATAATGGGGCGGCTCTGGCTTCAGAACCTTCATTAGATTACCTGACTCATATAGTCGGCCCGGCGGTCGTGCCAGCATCAGTGTCTAACCCCACACTCGAGGGAATGTATGGTGATATGAGTGTTTTTACCGACGTCGTCAATGCCGCATACTCCAAGGGGATAAAAATCTCACCTTATTTGTATGCGGAGATGAGCACGATTACCTCCATAATCGATGCAGGCACCCTGCCAATTCTAGTTACCAGCATCACAAACCTGATTACACAGTACGACTTGGATGGCATTGAGTTGGATATTGAGAGAAGGACAAGTCAATCAGCCATGGGTTCCCTGATTGACGCTCTTTATTCTGTATTGAACCCTATGGGAAAATCGATTACCATAGCTGCTCAGTATGGAGGGATTACTGACGTCCCACCGGATGTCTCATTAGCGACCGCTCAGAAGCTGGATTTTATTGACGTCATGTGTTATGACATGAACGATCGCCCCGACCAGAGCCCTCCTGGTTTTCCTCATTCTACTTATACAGATTCGATAGGCGCCATGCAGATGTGGATTGATGCTGGATACCCTAAGAGCAAGCTGGTGATGGGTATACCATTCTATGGGAAAGACGAAAAGGGCGATATTTACGAGTACAGGGATATAGTCGACAGATTGAATCCGGCACCAAGCCAAGATTACGGAGTTATTGGTGGTAACTATGTTTGGTGGAATGGTATTGACACCACGAAGATAAAAGCTGATTGGGTACTCCAAAACGGGCTCGGTGGAGTCATGATATTCGCAGTTGGCTATGATAAGCTCAATGACAGCCGTTCACTGCTACGGTCACTAATTCCCAAACGTGGAGGGATATTTTTAAGTTGTGAAAAGAAATAATTTCCATTCATACAAATTAATAAATTTCTTTAAGCCTATCCTGATTATTGCAATTTGTAGTCTAATTCTGGCTGTTCCAATGACAAAGCTGGCTTTACCATGGTCGATGAACATCTCCTGGCATTTATATGGCGGGTTGACCAGAATGCTACATTTACATTCTCCCGTTATTACTACAGTTGGTAAAGATGGCGTTCCGGTCAGTGATTTGGGCTATCAAAAAGGAGAATATATAGGAGCTCAAAGAAACCCACTGACGATTGCTTCCCAAGCGCTTTCCTATTATGACGAATTTCGAAAACAAGGGGATGCCCAAGATTGGGAGTACTTCAGTAACTGCATACGTTGGCTTGAGAACGCCAGAATAGACAAGGGGCCTTACTGTTTGTGGGCATATGATTTTGCCAACCCGACGTATCATGCTTCCGCACCATGGTACTCAGCTATGGCACAAGCACGCATAATGGTTGCCTTTGAAAGGGCCTACGAATTAACTCGGGATGACCACTATTTATATCTTTCTAGTGCAGCAATGGGAGCACTCAAGGTACCGATTCAGGACGGCGGAGTGCTTTATACCGACCCAGAAGACGGGAGCAAATGGTATGCAGAATTAGCCGGTGGAGGAAGAGCATCACCGCCATACATTCTAAATGGATTTATATTTAGTCTATTCGATCTCCACGATTGCTATATCTGGACTGGGTCTCAAGACACGAAATCGTTATTTGAAGACGGGATAACTGAACTTAAACAGCATCTTATCGACTATGATACCGGACGATGGACATACTACGACCGTGAAGGACACCTTGCATATGATTACCACTATGTTCATATCGATCAAATGCAGAAGCTATACGAAATAACTGGTGATTTAGAATTTAAGGCATATCACGATAAATGGGCATCATATTTTCCGATTAATCCCATGTGGGCAAGAGAGAGATTTGCGGCTTATTTATTCGACTTCGGTGTAATCTTTATTATTCTGATAGTTGTGATTTCTGCATACAAAATTTACAGAAAAAAGTCAAGAATTAAGATGTTACAATAAGGTAAAAATAGCCATGAAAATATGTTACATTGCAGATGGGGCTGGCCTTCACACGCAACGCTGGCTTAACTATATCGCCGTAAAAGGGTATGAAGTACATTTGATTTGCTGGAAGATAATACCTGGCTACAACAGTAATATCCAAGGCGAAAAACCTCATCGGTTACCAGCTGAAGGTAACGATCGAGAAGGGGTTACTACCAGGCTGTCCAAAAAGTCATTTCCCCAGGCGTGGAGCAAAAAACGCTTAGCTTCAAAAAATCGCTATTTTTGGACAGCCTCTTACCCCCTGTATATACGATGGTATCTGGCAAACAAGGAGATAATATCATGAAGGTTTTAGTGGTGACCAATATGTATCCTACATCGGAATTTCCAGCATATGGCATCTTTGTTCGTGAACAAGTAGAATCCTTGAGACGCGAAGGCATAGACGTAGACGTATTCTTCGTCAACCCGAAAAAGAGTAAGCTCAACTATCTTTGGACGTATCCACGGTTCTGGGCTCATCTTTTAACCCATCATTATGATCTCATCCATTCCCACCATGTCTTAGTTACCATTATGGCCAGGGCACAATTGATTTGTCCGCTGATCCTCACTCACCACTCTGGCGAGGTATACGACAAATGGGAGCGACACCTTTCTAGATTAATCAGCCCGCTGGCGGACAAGATTATAGCCGTCTCCCAAGACACAAAGGAAGTTGGTCATCTCAACAACGCTGAAGTTATCCCCTGTGGTACTGACTTTGACTTGTTAAAACCCATGCCTCAACAGGACGCCCGAAAAACGCTCGGTCTGCCTTTAGACAAAAAACTGGTATTATGGGCTGGGGCATATTCAAATCCCCTAAAACGATCTGATATAGTACAGAAGTCGATGGGAATATTAAAGAAACGAATGCCTGAAGTCGAGCTTGTTCTCGTTTCGGACAAACCACATTCTAGCATGCCCTACTACATGAATGCTTGCGATGTCATATTTTTAGTTTCAGACAAAGAGGGTTCTCCCCAGGTTATCAAGGAAGCAATGGCCTGTAACTTGCCCGTCGTTTCCGTACCCGCCGGGGATGTACCAGAGGTTATATCTAACACCGAGGGGTGCTATCTATGCTCACAGGATCCGGAGGACGTGGCCGAAAAGCTGGCATTAGCCCTCCAGTTTGGGAAGAAAACGGACGGACGGGAGAAAATCAGCCACATGGAGATCGGGGCTATCGCCCGGAGGATTATTTCCGTTTATGAGGACGTCCTCCGTCAAAAGAAGGGACGAGGACTTGCCAAGCTCTGGTTCTGGCAGAAAAAGTAATGCGGCTACTTGGTAATAGCAAGACAAGAAGGATTTTCGGTAGCCGCAGTAGAAGGATAATAGAATTGAAGGCAGATCCTGTAATAGAGATGCAAAAATATGAAAATATTTATACGCAATTGACATAGGGATTTCAGCTAATAAGAATAAACATATTATTAACAGATAAAATGGCTTTTAAAATTAGTTCTTATAAGATTAATGATACAGATTGGATTAAAATAGCGGCTATAGCATCTTTAATTCTATTATCATTAGCCTTGCTTATTTCCTATGAGTTTCCGGCGAAAGGTTACGAAACTGATATATATTTGAGTACACCGATTGTAGTTTGGGTATTGATTTTCGTAGCTTTTTTATTTGGTGTTATTATTACATTCTATCAATGGGGTTCCCAAGGCTATAATATTAGCAGAATTTGGTTACTTGGCTTATTTATCCTGATTATATCTAGAATCGTCTTATTATATGTCCCTTATACGCGAGGCTATATAAGTTGGTGGGGAGACCACATATCTTATTTCGGCATGGTAAAAGACATATTAGCCAACGGCCATATTGGGTATAACAATTTCTATCCCATAACGCATATTTTTTTAGCGGAAGTGACAGCGGTTACCGGGATCCAGGAGGCTACTGTATTTACATTAAGTACAGCATGTATTTCGGTCTTCTTTGTGCTTTCAACTTATTTACTTGCAGGTGAAATCTTCAGAGACGCCGGGCGGAGATTGTTGGCTACGCTAATTGCCGGTAGTGTCTTGCTTGCGGGTTTATATAATGTATTTTATACACCCAATGGTCTTTCAATTCTTGTGCTACCTTTTCTATATTATTTATGTTTCAAGCAATCCTCATTTCCTTATCGTATATTGCTTATAATTACTCTGTTGGTTTATCCATTCTTTCACCCTTTATCTTGTGTAATAGTTATTATTACGTTGTTTATTCTGGCAATATCTAGGTGGTTCGGTCCTAAGGCATTCAATCCGATAACTACACTTTCAATAAAAATATATTCTATAGGTTATTTGTTTATTGAGACAGCAATATTTGCATTTTGGGTTTATTCGAATCCTCTACTCAACCGTAGCGTGCAGGTTTTCTGGAACCAAATAACATGGGGAATAGGTTCAGGCGAGCTTCAGCAATTAGGAGAGAGCTTAAGTAAGTTAAACATCCATGGCATTAACGTCATTACCCTAATAATTAAGCTGTACGGCGCAGAAATAATCTTGACATTAATATCAGCAATCGGCCTATTTTATTTAATAAAATGGAGTCGAGACCGTACAAAGCTAAAAGAAACACAAAATGTTTTTCCACTTGCTTTTATATTCGTATTTTGTGGTGCCCTATCTGCTGCTTATGTATTGGGGTTTCCTGGCATGCAAGTAGGAACCGGTCAAGAGGACCGCAGGTTTCTTGCTTACTTCGAAATATTATTGCCAATATTCGCTACCTTTGCTTTTTATATAATATTGCAGAAGTTCAGGTTTCAGAATTTAGTCAATTTATCGATATTGATCATATTAATTTTTACTTCAGCCTTGAGTATAGCCTCATTATTCCCATCAACCTTTGTTGAAAAGCCAAATTCTCAGGTTACAACAATGGATATGACCGGTATGAAATGGTTTATTGAAAAAAAGGACTATAAAATTGGATGTGTCTTCGTTTCATTGTTTCCATACAGATTTTGTGATGCAATTCTAGGATATGATATGACTCATAGACAAAGACCAGATATATCTGAAAGTAGTGAGCCAGTACCGGACCACTTTGGGTATTCTCGGTACTACAGCTTGGGCATACAATATCCGAAGGATAATTATTTGCCTATGACTAGGACAGATAGAACAGTCTATACTACAGTCTGGAAAGAAGTGGGAAGATTTGATAATACGGATTTTGAGAAACTGGAACGTGACCCGACAGTGAGTAAGCTGTATTCAAATAGTGAGATGAATGTTTATTATATAAAATCTGTTGTTTATCCTTAATATCCGTAAAAAATTGTTGGAAATCAATTCTAATCAAATGTTAGTAGATGATACCAGGTAATTTAAAGCGATTTCTTAGGGATTCTGGATGGGCTTTTGCCAGTTTGGCTATTGCTAGTGTAGCTCATTTTGTTCTCCGAGTCTTCCTGGCTAGGTACTTTGGAGCGGCTGATCTTGGACTGTATACACTGGCTTTTACCGCTTATTCAGTTGGATTGGTTGTATCATGTTTTGGGACAGATTTTGGAGTTACCAAGTATGTCGCAGAAGCTGATGGAAGCTTAAACCGTATCAATCGGCTAGTAACAAGTGGAATTACCATTTCCTTTGTTAGCGGCTGCATTTTGGGGTTGATACTCTACCTTGCCTCTCCGTATATTTCAACTTATTTCTTTAAAATGCCGGAATTAACCGCACTTCTTCGCATTGTTTCATTCGCATTTCCTTTTATCGCACTGGAGAAAGCCACCTTAGGATTCTTGGTCGGGCTAAGGCGGATGAGGCTTTTCGCTTTTATCAATATTATTCAAAATATTCTAGTAATTGTTATGACCATGCTCTTTGCGCTGACAGGCCAAGATATAAAATTCGCTGTAGTTGGTTTGATTATACCATTAGCATTGATGAGTTTGGTTGGCCTATTCCTTATACGCGAATCTCTGTCACGGATAAATGCGGCTGAATACTCCATGACCATCAAAATGCTTCTAGTATTTGGTTTCTTTTTAGTCTTAGGAAACGGTATGACTGCAATTCAGACATATAGTGATAGCATTTTGTTAGGCTACTTCATGAAGGATGTCGATGTAGGCCTTTACGCTGTAGCGGCAACACTGATACTAGCGGTACGTTTCCCACCCCAAGCTATACAGACTATTACAGGTCCGATGATTGCTTTGTACTGGGGGAAAAATGAAATCGATAAAATTGAGGATCTGGTAAATTGGTGTATAAAGTACACTGCATTTTATGCTTTTCTGGTCGCATTTGCATTAGGCTTTCTAAGCCATGATTTGATAAAACTATTCTTTGGTAAAGATTTTGTAGGTGCCGCTTTCCCATTTCAAATATTACTGGTAGGGGGTATATTCGCTGCAATGCAGACATCAATAGGTAGCGCTCTCGCCAGCACAGCTTATGTGAAAAAGCAATCCATGATCACCGGTATAACCGTGTTGTCAGGCATAATTCTGTATATTCTCTTAATTCCCCCATTTGGCATTACTGGTGCAGCAGTAGCTACATCAACAACGGTGGGAATTTCTGCTCTCGTTAGGCTTTATTATACACAGCGTCTTATCGGGATAAAAATTGATTGGATATGGATTGTTAAGCTGTTCGGCTTTGCTGCGATCTTAGCTGTTATTACTTTTATGCTTATAAAGATTTTCAACCTCTACGCCCTTTATGCTTGTACCTTATTGGATCTGGTTATCTTAATAACGGTAATGCAAAGATATTTTATTAGTGGTGAAGAATGGGGAAAAATTAAGGAGTTTTTTCATATTCCTACTCGGGGATAAATGCTTAGCCTAGGCTTTTCATTTTGCAGAACCACTAGGCGCTATCGCTTATAAAAATTTGAAAGACGCTCATTTTTGAGAGCCGGCAGTCACTGCGTCCTATACGACAAAGGGCTTAAGGTTGACTTGTCAGCAATTGGTTGGGCCCCGGTAACTCCAGCTTCGAGATCGTGTTTCTATGTAGTTTGTGCTCCCTAACTCTGTCCCGAGATAGGCTATGGAACTCGTCCAAGGCTTTATGAACACCCGTTGAATGCGCGTCATGGATAATAATTAGCTCGCTGCCCTTAACTACGCTCCAAAGCTGAAAGAGTAATTCTCGCGTAACTTCCCAAACATCAACATCAAGGAAAGCCAACGAGAATCCCTCGTTACCAATAGCTGGCAACATGGTTAGCCTTGCATCACCAATAACTAGGTCTACAGCGTCAGGTTTTCCATAGGCTCTCATGTTAGCCTCATATTCGCTCAATTCCGATGAAAACTGACCTATGTGAAAGCGAGTGTCTAAGTCAGGGTGAATTATTGGCGATCCAGAGAATAACTCGAATGACTTCACTCGTTTGTTCATTTTAGAGGCAGCCGTAGATAGATAAATCGTTGAAAGACCCTTGAAAGCGCCTACTTCTACTATATTGGGGGAGAGAGATTCACATGCTAGAACACTATCATATAACAGGGCTCCCACATAGTGGTCTATTAGTCCTTCTACCCTCGTACATACCTTCATGTAAAGTAGCGGGTGCCTCAATGTAGCCACCAAATTGTCATAGGCTATAATAGGAGACTTTATTCCCATTAACCAATAGCGAGGGTCTAAAAGAAAATTTCTATACTTCACTTCAGCCTCAATATAACTTATTATACCAACTCATACCAGCGCACCAAAATATCTGGTAAAAATGCCAACCAAAGCGGTAATCCTCTTACGGTGATTCAACTTCTCCAGCTCAGGCAGTTAAATCAGGAGAATTGCTAATACCAATCACATTCTATGTTTACCCCCGTAGGAAGAGTCTACCATTACTATTTAGTGGTACCAGTACAAACAAATTTGACCGAAAGAACTATTGTCATATTGTATGGAAGGTGTTAAACTTCTTTAGAGAATTATTGGTACTAGTACCAACTACTTTTACAAAAAACCCATATTTATTTATATAAAGGATGATTAATTTACTTAGTCTGGAGATGAAATGAAATCCATAGCTTTAGAACAAAAATATGGTCGGCATAAGTTGACCAGCATATTAGTTATCGGATTATTGGTAATTTCACTAATATCGGCTGTCATTCCTTTCGACGTATTGTCTGGTAAACAACTGGCACGAGCTGATACTTCATATCCGGCAATAATAGGCTATATTACGTGGGGCAATCTATCTAGTGTCTGGAATAATGGGTCGACTCTGGCTTCAGACCCTTCATTGAATTACCTGACTCATATAGTTGGCCCGGCGGTCGTGCCAGCATCAGTGTCTAACCCCGTACTCGAGGGGATGTATGGTGATATGAGTGTTTTTACCGATGTTGTCAATGCCGCACACTCCAAGGGGATTAAAGTCTCGCCTTATTTGTACGCGTCAATGAGCACGATTAGTTCTATAGTCAGTGCAGGCACCGTGCCAATTCTAGTTACCAGCATCACAAACCTGATTACGCAGTACGACCTGGACGGCATTGAGCTGGATATCGAGGGAGGGACAAATCAATCAGCCATGGGTTCACTAATTGACGCTCTCTATTCTGTACTAAACCCAATGGGAAAATCAATTACTATTGCTGCTCACTATGGAGAGGTTCCCAGTGTTCCTCCAGATATTTCGTTAGCGACCGCCCAGAAGCTGGATTTTATTAGTGTTATGTGCTACGACATGTGGGGTTATCCCGACCAAAGCCCTCCTGGTTTTCCTCATGCCACTTATACAGATGCTGTAGCTGCCATGCAAAAGTGGCTTGACGCTGGATACCCTAAAAGCAAGATGGTTATGGGTATTCCATTTTATGGATATGGTACCGATGGTTCCAGTGCGAGGGTCGGCACCTATTATTGGGATTATTTTGTAAACAACTTCAATCCTCCTCCTGACCAAGATTATTTCACTATTTCAAGTATAAACGTCTGGATTAATGGTATCAATACTACCAGACAAAAAGCTGCCTGGATCAGAGACAATGAGCTTGGTGGAGTCATGATATTCGCTGTTGGATATGATAAGCTCAACGAAAACAGTTCATTGTTACAGGCTATCCATGATGAATGTAATTCAGGTAATCCTCCTGGGCCTATTCCACTATCGGTCATAACCAATGCGGCCAGTAGTATTACCACAGGTGGAGCTATTCTTAACGGTAACCTCAGCAGTACTGGTAACACCAGCAGTGTTAGCGTTAGTTTTGAATATGGCCAAACTACGAGCTATGGCAGTACGGTGGCGGGGGTTCCGCCCACCATAAGTAACCCCGGTGCCTTTAGTGCTGTTATTTCAGGTTTAACGCCTAATACTATGTACCATTATAGGGCCAAAGGTGTAGGTGATGGCACCGCTTATGGTAATGACCAGACTTTCACCACACTATCGACAAATAATCCGCTTTCTCTTCCGTTACAAGTAAATGCTGGAGGAGGTGTTTACACCGACGCCCTAGGAAATACTTGGAAAGCCGACCAGGCCTACGCTTCCGGATACTGGGGTTTCTATGGTGAGAACCACACCGTTGACCGTGGTACCGGACGCGCTATCAGCGGTACTGAAGATGACCGCATCTATCAAACAGAAAGATATGGATTTAATGGGTACCTGTTTGATTTGCCAAATGGAACCTATGATGTAGTACTGCATTTTGCAGAAACATATGCACCGGGAGTCAGCAGGCGAGTGTTCGATGTTTCAGTTCAGGGACAGCTGGTACTGGATGAATTGGACATTTATGATGAAGTCGGCATGGATGCCGCGCTGGTTAAGACAATCCCCAATGTTGTGGTTAGTAATGGCCAGCTGGATATTGCCATTACTGAGAATGTTGACTTATCAGAAATCAATGGGATAGAGATACTTGCCTCCGGGTCTAACAGTCCACCTGTTCTGGGCAACATCGGGAACAAGACAGTCACCGAAGGGCAGCCTTTACAGTTCACCATCTCAGCCACTGACCCTGATAATGACCCATTAACCTACTCAACATCAAGCTTACCATCAGGAGCCAGCTTTGACCAAGGAAATCTGACATTCTATTGGACTCCCGGCTTGGGGCAGGCAGGGACTTATAACAATGTCCACTTTGAGGTTTCCGATGGTTCTCTAACCGACTCCGAGGATATCACCATTAAAGTTAATAATACAGGTGAAAGCGGTGGTGGCGGAGGCGGTGGTAGTAGTGGCGGAGGAGGTGGTGGAGGTAGTAGTGTTAATGGAGTGACTAGTTTATACAATTCTGTCGACAGTAGCGGAGTGTTCCTGGAAGACACGGAAGTCAAGTCTGTAGACCGTAAAGTTGAAATTTTTATACCAAAGGATACCACGTGTACCAACCAGGATGGGCGAACCCCCGGAGTGATTACCATTAAAGAAGAGACTCCTACCCCACCCCCACCCGAGGATATCGAGATTATCGGGCTGGTTTACGATATCAGTACCAATCCCAGCGATGTTATCTTTGACCCGCCAGTTGATCTGATACTTAATTACGAGGATGAAGAGATACCCCAAGGTGTAGCTGAAGAGAACCTGGTAACAGCGACTTACAACTGGGATACCCAGCAGTGGGAACCCCTGGAATGCACAGTTTACCCGGAAGAAAAAACCATTATTGCCAAGCTTAGTCACTTCTCTACTTACACGATTCTGGCATACGCCAGCCCCGCTAGCTTTGAAGTCACCGATTTATCAGTAGTTCCCGGCGAAATAGAGCTTGGAGAAGAAGTGAGTATAAGTGCCCTCGTTACTAATACTGGTGACCTCACTGATACTTATCAGGTAAGTCTGACACTGGATGGAATCCTATTGCAGACCAGAGAAATAACGCTAAACGGTGGTGATAGTGAAACTGTGGCTTTCAGCGCTAATCCTGAAACCGCGGGGATACATCAGATCAGTATCGGTGATGTTGTGGAATCAATTACGGTTATTCAACCCCAAGCACCCACCTCTACTAGTCAACCCCAAGCACCAAACTCTGCCTTTGCTACAAGTGAAATTAGTGTTACGCCCACCGAAGTTTATCAAGGGGAGAGTGTAGAAATCAGCATCCTAGTCAGCAACACCAGTGAATTGGCGGGGAGCTACGAGGTAATCCTGAAAATTGATAATGAAGTTGTACAAAGCAGAGAGATAACTTTAGACAGCGGTATCAGTGATATTGTCAGCTTCAGTGTTACTGCGGAAACTACCGGAGGACATATTATAACTATCGGTGATAAGCTTGCAGTCTTCAATGTCGAATCAGGTGTACCTGTCACTGGAGTAAAATACAATACTGGACCAAAAATCAACTATTTTAACGTCACTCCCATTTTTGACACAGAAACAAGTCAACTTATGTCAACCAGAATAGACTATCAAATAAATAAATCCGAAGAACTACAACCTGGAGATGAACTAGTCCTGAGTATATATTGCGAAGGCCAACCTTTGGATGAATTACAGATTCTTACATTAAGCCAGCTAAAAGCTAATGGAGATACTGGTAGCCTCAGCTACATACCTTCACAGGGATGGTGGGGCCCCGGTACCTATATCTTTCAAGCGGAACTGCGTAGTAGTGATGGGTATGTGCAGAGTACACAAATGGAGAAGTTTAGGCTTGCAACAGAGTCTATGATAAGAACGTTTAGCTGGGGCTCTTTTGGTATAATAATCGGCGCAACGCTAATCATGGTTACAGCTGCCGTTGCATTGTATATAGTATATCGCCGACGTGATATACTCATAGGCTACGGCTTCGATCCGCAATTTAATTTAGTAAAAGGCATCAAACGGGCCATTGAGGCGTTCAGAGTGTCCCCCGCCAATACTAAGAAGTAGTTGTTAATTGCCGCGGGACTCTAGTCCAGGATGTTGCTAATTCCGGGGTAAGGTCAAAAGGGAGCAAAGAAACGTTCATCATCAACCAGGGCATCCATGTTCGTTAATTCCTCAGAAACCGCCAGCACCTATTTGGGTAGACAACTTCACCACAGTGTCAGCCATCTTCTATTATTCTCAGAATAAGCGGGATACTTCCTTTGCCCCTATTATACCAGTTTCACTTACGCATAATTGAATTCGACTTTTTCAGGAAGAACCATTTAGTACCATAATAGAACTACTGTTGGTACTTTTTTAAACCTCAGGTTCTCTTCTCATTTAATATCATTTTACATATTATTGTATATATATCTATATGTTTGTCGATATAGGAAGAAAAAGCTGAGGTATAATAATGGTTCAGTTTACATAGTTTCTCAGGAATATAGAAGCCTCAACAAATATTAAGGAATATCCCATTTTTCTGGCTAGCACCTAATTTGCACTACTACTTATTGATACTGAGAAGTCTTGACCGAGGAGGCATTATTAGCGAGTTAACAGAACTGAGATATCAAAGTTTTACGGGTATACGGGTTCTCTCGAGATTTGAAAAATTGACCGCGTATCATCATTTTAATCACGTCCGGACTCCGCAACAAAAGAGACAAACAAATGAAAATGTTTGGTGCTCTTAGTATTACTATGTTCATTGAATATTCTTATCTCCGTAAAGTGAGGTGAAAGCAGATATGCAATCACCAAATTCTATAATGTCATGGATGTGGGTCAGCTTCTTCTGTTCTATCCGAGCAGAGCATTACGCTTTACGCTCGCATCTAGGGTAGGAGAAGTTTAGGAATAGGAGTGCTCACCTATTATGATAACGTTCGATTTGAACAAAATAAGAGCTGAAGCCGAAGCAAGTTTTACATCAGCATGGCTTTCAACCGCCAAGCTTCTTCCCAGAAATACCAGGGTTAATTTAGACAGAAAAGGCAAATCCCACCAATTACGCGACTTAATTCAAAAATCAAGGGAAGTTCTTCTTAAGCTTGGCTTCAACGAAATAGAGAACTATACAATCCTGCCTGATAATGATGTTTTAAAACAGTATGGCCCTGAAGCGAGAGTGATTCTCGACAGGGTTTTTTATCTGGCCGAGTTACCCCGTTCTGAGATAGGGCTAACCGATAAAAAAATCGCCCATATTAATAAGATATCTAACGGAATTGATATTGACGAGCTTCGCCACGTCCTCAGGAACTACAAAATGGGGGAGATTGAAGCTGATGATCTTGTTGAAGAACTGTCTAAGCATTTGGGAATTAGTGATTCTCAAGCAATAGAACTGCTGGATAAGGTCTTCTCGGAGATGAAGAAACTCAAACCCATCCCGACGAATAAGACCTTGAGGAGTCATATGACGGGTACATGGTTTCACACACTACGGGCTATGCAGAGAAACTCCCATCCTCCATTAGCCTTGTTTTCCGTGGGGCTACGGTACCGTAATGAACAGAGAGAGGATGCCCATCATCTTAGAGTTCATCATTCAGCTTCAATTGTCATCATGGATCCAGACATGTCACTGGAAGCAGGTAAAGAGATAACTACTAAGATCCTGAAAGAGTTTGGCTTCCATGAAGTCAGATACAATACCAAAAGAGCAACCTCCAAGTACTATGCTCCAGAACAGGAGCAGGAAGTGTTTGCTCTTTATAAGGGGACATGGGTTGAGATTGCTGATATTGGAATGTACTCCCCCTTAGCATTGGCAAATTTTGACATTAAGTGGCCAGTTTTTAATGCTGGTTTCGGGATGGAAAGACTAGGGATGTTGTTTTATGATTCGGATGATATAAGGAAATTTGTATTCCCCCAGTTTGCAGCAGCCGAATTCACGGATGAGGAAATAGTGAAGGGTATTACCTATATTTCGGCACCGGTAAATTCCCATGGTAAAAGGATAGCTAAGGCTATAGAAGATACAGCCCGCAAGCACAAGGACGCGATTGGACCCTGCAGCTTTGTAGCGTGGGAGGATGATTCATTACGAGTGATCATCATTGAAAAGGAAGAGGGTAAAAGGCTAATCGGCCCAGCTGGTTTCAACGAAATCTGTATAAAAGACGGTGAGATTTCTAGCCCCCTTAACCAATCCGAGATCCATATAGGGATGAACTATATGCATGCGATAGCCATGGGTGCCGCCGCTTCTATAGAACAATGCCAAGATGGCCTAAACTATCAGGTAAAGATAGCGAAGCATCTTTCTGATATCAACTTACAAATACCATCAGCCATAAGGGAGTATCTAGAAGGTAGACATCGGAAAATCAGTGTTGGTGGGCCTATTTTCGTTAATATTGTAGCTCATCATCTATTATAAACGTTATTAAGGATCTGGTATGACGAAAGAAACTGAGTTGAAAAGAGCACATAAGGATTTTATAAATATTATGCCTCTACAGACGGGTGGTATACTTACTGATGCTGCAAAACAAGCTCTACTCGAGTTCGCAGATGGATATTCGGTATGTGATTTTTGTCAATACAGTCTGTACGAAATAACGAAACCTCCTATACGGGATTTTATTATCAATGCTTTGCCAAAATTCCTAGGTTGTGATATTGCCACCATAACATATGGCGCCAGGGACGCCAAGTTCATGATAATGAACTCCATTACCGAACCGGGTGATTCTATAATAGTGGATGGCAACAGACACTACAGTACAATAGTAGCCGCTGAGAGAGCCAGGCTAAATGTAATCGAAGTACCTAACTCAGGGCCACCAGATTTTAAAATCGATGTTGAGAAATATGTACCAATTATTAAAAATCATAAAGCAAATGCAATATTGCTCACATATCCCGATGGCAATTACGGAAACTTGCCTGATGCGAAGAGACTTGGAGAAATTGCCAAAGAAAATGATATTCCTTTTATACTGAACGGTGCATATTCTGTTGGGAGGTTGCCAGTAAGTATGGATGAACTCGGGGCAGATTTTATTGTTGGAAGCGGGCACAAGAGCATGGCGTCGGCAGGACCAAGCGGCGTTTTGGGCATGGCGAAAAAATGGGAGGATATCATTCTGAGGAAGTCGGCATTATACCCTAAAAAACAAGTTGAACTCCTAGGATGTACATTAAGAGGAACAGCAATGGCAACACTAATGGCGTCTTTCCCACACGTAAAAGAAAGAGTCCATCATTGGGATGAACAGGTACAAAAAGCGCAGTGGCTCTCTGGTGAGCTAGAAAAACTGGGTTTCCAACAAATGGGAGAAAAGCCTCACCGGCACGATTTGATGTACTTTGAAAGCCTCCCTCTTCATGATATTTCCAAGCATACGAGAGAGAGAGGTTATTTTCTCTATAGAGAGCTGAAAGATAGAAAGATTTGGGGCCTGCAACCTGGTTTAACTAAACACTTTAAGATATCTACATTCGCAGCCTCAAGAGATGAACTTGCTTTTGTCATAGACTCTTTAAAAAATATAATTAATAAATATGGTTAGACGTGGAGGACTTTGAATGACAGAGTGTAGTGGAAATAGCCTAAAACGCTTTATTGTAGAAGCGTCGTAGTTACTCTAAAGAATATTATATTTAATAGATAATGATAATAATCGCATCTACTATTTCATAAGGAACAAATATGATACAACTATCATCTTTTGATAGAGTATTAGTTTTAAGCCCACACACAGATGACGCTGAACTGGGAGCTGGTGGTACAATTGCTAGGTTTTTGGATGAAGGAAAAGAAATCCATTATATTATATTTTCCGTTTGTGAGGCCTCTGTACCCGAGGGATTACCAATAGATACCCTGAAAAAAGAATGTCTGCGATCTCTAAAAAGTATGGGTATATTAACTGAAAGAATACATATGCTGAATTATCAAGTGAGGACTTTCCCCGAATATAGGCAAAAAATCCTTGATGATTTGATAGAGTTTAAAAATCATATTATTCCTGACCTAGTGCTGGTTCCGTCATCTCAAGATATGCATCAAGATCATGGAGTTATATACTGGGAAGCACTAAGAGCATTTAAAAAGGAGTCATCGATTTGGGGATATGAGCATCCTTGGAATAACCTGACTTTTACGACTGATATTTTTATCAATTTAAATGAAGAACATCTGGGGAAAAAGATAAGAGCTCTTAAGGAATATCAATCTCAAAGAAACCGAGGCTATATGGATGAAAAAAATATCCGTTCATTGGCTATTACCCGAGGGGCACAACTAGATTTACCCTATGCTGAGGCCTTTGAACTGATCAGGCTAATTTACTAGCTATGTAACAAGACGTATCGGGCTATATCGGAATGAAGATGAATAAAATAGTCATGAGCTTAAATAAACATCTCACCACTGAAAATCACGGCATAGCATCAAATATTATTGGATTGGCCAATAGAATAACGGGTACAGTAATAGATGATTATGATGAGAGGATGAAAGTCTTTGGAACCTGTGTAATGAATAGTCATATTGAAAATAAAGCCTCGTTTGTAAGAAACAGAAAATACGAAAAGCTCTTGGACCAGTTGCAAAACACGTTAGTACTATTGATTAGAGAATCAGCCTACTTAGGTGAAAAATATTCACACAATACCTACTACATTATTTTAAATAATGGTAATAATGCAATAGTGGATACTTATAATTTCTTCTATGACAGCGAATTTCTTATCACTGAGCAAGAAATAACAAGGACGGCAAAAATACATAATACCGCGAGAATTGGTAAGGATGTTTACGTTAGGTAAAATGGGAATCCAGTAGTCGGCCACTTAAGAGAAGGGGGAGAGATGAAAATACTAATAACTGGTGGCGCTGGTTTCGTTGGAAGTCATTTACTGGATAGATGCACTAAAGAAGGTCATACTGTACTTTGTCTGGATAATTTGGCGGATGGTAATTCGGTAAATGTCAGGTATTTGCAGGACTACGGTAACTGCCGATTTATAAAAGGTGACATCAGAGATTCCGATTTATTGGAAACGATTACACGTGATGTTAATGTGGTATTTCATCTAGCAGCTTATCTCCCTGATGACAAGAGTATCTATAACCCATTCTTGTGCTTTGATATTAATGAAAGGGGAACCCTCAGTCTATTAAGAGCCGCATATCTAAATGGTGTTAATAACTTTATATACAGTTCTGACATGAAGGTATATTCTGAACCTGCAGGCTATTTACCTGTGGACGAGCAGCACCCTGTGCAACCATCTACTATTTATGGTGTAAGCAAGTTAGCTGGTGAGCTTTATTGCGGAGTATATTCTGAAGCAATGAATATAGTAATACTACGTTACTCTCGAATTTACGGAGAGGGAGCGATTAAGTGTGAACCCATAACTACGTTTATTAGCCAGGCATTAAGCAATAAACCACTTACAATATTTGGTGATGGCACACAGTCAAGCGATTTTGTATATGTGAACGATGTGGTTCAAGCTAATCTTCAAGCCATGGAAAGGAATAAGCCGGGGATTTATAACATTGGTAGTGGAGAGGAAGTAAGCACAAGAGACCTAGCCAAGCGAATTATCAATCTCACTGGCTCAAAATCGGACACAGTCATGTCAGATAAAGTTTATGGGCCTACTCGATTTGTTTTAGATATAACAAAATCACGAGAAGTCCTTGGATACTCTCCTCTTTCACTTAACGAAGGATTATCTAGAATTATCAAGATACATGTTTAATCGGAGCCTAATATGGGAACTCGAACAAGTAAATCTTTTTTAGTAAAATGTATATATATTAGCCATTTCGAAAGGGATACGCCTCTTAACCTCTTTAAATGGCACTCCCGGATCAGGATATAAATCTGGGAATGGGAGGGGGATATTGATGAGCACTATAGTAGCTATGCACCAGCCTAATTATCTTCCCTGGATTGGGCTATTTAGTAAGATAAAGCAAGCGGATTGTTTTGTTATTATGGACACTTTTCAATACACCAAAGATGGTATCACACACAGGAATAAAGTGAGGACCAATGCTGGAAGCGGTTATCTTACTATACCAATAGCTAAGAAGTTCGCAAGGGCAAAGATCAAGGATGTAGAGTTACCCTTGGATAGGAAATGGCAGGAGATTCATTACCAGACGATATATCAAAATTATCTAAAAACGGATTTCTTTAAATATCACGCCGATTTTTTTAAGGAATTGTATCAGAAGAATTTCCCTTTCCTCTGTCAGATAAATGTCAATATTATCCGTTATCTGCTGAAGTGCTTTGAAATTAACGTTGAGGTAATAACAGCAAGCGACTTAAACCTGTCCCCAGATTTAAAACATACGGACATGATAATAGCGGTACTTAAGAGTATTGGTTCTACCACATATCTGTCCGGTCAGAGCGGAAGAGTTTATCTGGAATTTGAAAAATTCCACCAAAATAACATAAATTGCAGATTTGTTAAATTTACTCATCCGGTTTATAAGCAAAGATACCCCGGTTTTGAGCCTAATATGTCGGCTATTGATCTGTTGTTTAACGTAGGTCCCCAGTCCAGTGAAGTAATAAAAGAGTCGGGCAAAATAGAAGATTAATTTAGTCGGAGATTATGGACTACGTTAGAACTTGTGCTACAAGACGTTCTCACGAATCGGCTTCGCTGGAGAACCTATGACAACCAGATTGTCAGGAATGTCCTTAGTAACTATTGAGCCCATGCCTACCAGGACCCGATTCCCTACATTAACACCCTCTCTGATGCAAACTTGTGATGATATAAAAGTGAAGTCACCTATTTTCACACGTCCAAATATCGAGGTAATACAAACAACGACACAATGCCTACCAATTCTAACTCCATGACCTATATGTACTAAAACATCCACCTTTGTTCCCTTACCAATTACGGTGTCACTTCGCTGCAAGGGCCCACGGGCAATATGGGTGTTCGCACCTATTTCAACATCATCCTCAATTACGACACCACCGAGTTGGGGGAACCATTCCAGTTCCCCCTTATCGTTTCTTTCAAATGCGACAGTTACAGTGCCAATGACTACTCCCGGGTGTATGATAACATTTTTACCAATTCTTGTCCCATCATGGATATGAACGTGGCTATCGATTATGACACCCTCACCTATTTCGCAATTCCCAATGTAAGAGTAAGGGCCGATATGCACCTTTTTCCCTATCCTAGCTTTTTCATCAATAATGGCAGTAGGATGAATGCCAGGTTTAGGTCTATGTAGAAAATATCTGGTCAGGAGCCGGCTATACGTAAGTCTGGGGTTGGTAACTTGAATAAGTGTCTTATCCTGATAATCTTCCTCAGGAATTTCAAAACCATCAGAGCAGACTATAACCGCCGCTTTGCTACTTCTAATCATCTCCAAAGCCCGCTCGCCCTTCGACCGACAAAAACAAATCGAGTCGTCGTCAGCTTGATCAATCGAGTACGCACTTCGCACGTATCTGTTGATACTACCAAGCACGCGATGTTGTTCACTAAGTGATTCAATGAGTGCTTTTACCTGCACTTTCCTTTTCATAATACCCCTTATGCTTCATGAATGCAGCTTGAGAGGTAATTTAATTTGTCTAATCGAACTCGGTTCCAATCTATTCAATTAGCTAATAGTATACAAGTCAGTATTACTCGCCTATAACTCTACAATAGCAAATGCTATATTTCAACAAGATATCATTTACCATCAACAATACCAAATTATATGAAATAATTTGCTTTGTCAAGCGTACTTTCCTGTAGAGTGAACCCGTAAAACAGAGTCACTTAGGCTTTGGTATCTGGTCAGTTCTCCTTTTTCTATTCAGAACCATCCTATAGTATAATCTTCCACAATATGCACTAATACCGCACAGGATAATGCAACTAATAATAGCAAGAGGTATGTGAGCTTGCTGGGAAGTATGACCCGTAATCCAGTACGAGAAAAGATGGTCAAGGTCGACCAGTACGCCAGCCAGCCCACAAATGACGATAATCCAAAGTGGCACACCTCGCACCTTAAAATAAATAATACGTTGTATCCACATATCATTTAGCTCCTTCCTCTTCTTGACCTTAAGATGTCTTCCATGGATTCAAAATACAAAGCCATTTTATAACTTTTTAAATAAACAATGACATTGATCTACACCGATAGAAATACCACCCTTAAGTAAGATTTGTAGACTAAAGAGAAAAGAGTCACATTCTAATTCACTCAGTCTCTTTTACATTAATCCAAAGACTTAGTAAATTATCAAGGGCGATATCATTATCCTTGAACAATACGAATTCCACTTTCTGATTATCGCCGACACGCCTGGGAACAAAGCCTGTTTCTTGCTCCCATTTTTCGCCCTGTTTTAACTCTATCGGACCTAATTGACCGACGATTGTTCCACCATTATTTATATTTAATGGTTCACCATCTATTGTAATTTTTACGGAATAACTAACTTTTTGTTGCTCATGATTCACTATCCCCAAGGTGACTTCAGCCCATCCACCAGCTGTAATATACTCTCCAGTACCATACTTAACTTGGATTACATGGTCGCTCGCCATAATTAATTCGCTAGGATAGTCTTGTGCCTTATCGTCGTACCCCAGAATATAAAATTCAGTAAATGTTTCTCCAACTTTGGGTTTAGCCAGAGTGTATCCGATAATTCCCAAAGTACCTACTATAAATATAATCAGCAGAATAGAGAGAACTTTATTTAGTTTACTGCCTTCCCAGCCCAGTAATCCTAGATTGAATTCCGTAGTTAATTTTTTTTGTCTTATCAATGCAACCGCTGACATTATAATTATAAAGAGAAACATGGAATACAAGATTGGATCTAACCTTATTCCCAAGGGGGTGTAATTCAGGATGAACCCAATTAACGCCGTGATTGCGATACTCATGCCAATGCTAAGCGTTACCCGTTCTATTACATCTATTCCTTTTTTATTAACGAATAGAACTTCTGTTAGCACATAACCGGGGAAAAACAGGAGAAAAGGTAATCCAAGGATGATGCGTATAGCGCTCGAAGGAACCAGGATTATGGAAAGAAACAAAAGCACAGAAAGTATATCAATTATTATAAGCCAGTTTAATATCTTAATTTTCAATTTATATCCAATTTACAAGGGTAATCCAGTATCCATACCTCGTTAATTTTCTATGAATTAAGTCAAACCTTTTCTAGCCAATTTTTATGCCAAAAGTAGAAACAATGACGGTCACAGGGTTTCAGGTAAGCCGACCTACCGTCACAATAAGAACCTTCGAGAAAATAAAGAGTGTTTGACTTTAACATTCTTTGCCTTGTTTCATCAAAAAAATATTCAAGTTTTTTATATATTTTAAACTGTTTATCACAGTCATCATACATGCCTTTTAAAAAAGAACATCCTCTAATTTTACCGAATCGGTCTAAAGTATTTTTAATTTCGGTTTTAGAAAGTACCTTTACAATATCTCCCTCATTAATTTCGTCCTGGTTGATCTGAGAACTGGCTGAACGAGACTTTATTGACCGTAGAGCGACTAGAATTTTCTTTCGATAATATCTGTATTTTCTCATTGAATACTGCAGCTTATCACTAAACCACGTATTCTTTTCACTGTTTTCATCTAAAAATTTTAATTGGCAGTTCATTTGATCTCCTCTAACCAATTTTCATGCCAAAGTAAAAAACAACTGTGGTCGCATTTATGCGGAAAATCATCCACTATCCCATTACAAATCAAATTGTCTAAAATATAAAGTGTTGACTTTGGTTTTGATGTCCTCTGTCGATGTTCGTTAAAAATGGCACGTACTACCTTCACCACTTTATGCTTTGAGCCACAATAGTCCCACATTTGATTGGTAAACAGGCAATCACCGATAGCTTTTGTAGTCGGATCGAGAGATTTGATAATATCGTCTCTGGATCTAACCATGACCGTGTCACCAACCTGGAATTTACCCTTTTGATTTTGTTTTTTAGTTATCATTTACTAAATTACCTGATAGAAATTTATTCTTTCATAATTCTAAGGACTTCTTTAATTGCATGATAAATTTGGAAAATATCGCTATCCGTCATTTCTGGGAATATCGGTAGGGACACTGTCCTGGGAGCGATATTCTCCGAAACAGGTAAACTGATATCGTCTCCAAACATATTCTTTGATAATAATGTTTTATGTAATGGTGGTTCGTAAAGGGTACCCGTCGAAACACCATGTTTGTCCATCTCCGCCATAAATTCCTGCTTTGGAATATATTTAGGAAGTACAAGATGGTATTTATAATACGCGTGTTTTATGCCTGGTTTTTCGCTTGGTGTTCGTAACTTCAATTCATTTAGTTTGGCCGTTAGTTTGTGTGCAGAACTACGCCTCATGTCAACCATATCATCCAGCTTTTTTAATTGTATTAGTCCAATGGCAGCTTGGATATTGGTCATTTTAAAATTCAGGGGAACGATACCTCTATAATAATCATAAGGCGTATCATTACGAGCGTGCAGACATTTTTTATAGATTTCCGGGTCATCGGTTAAGATAGCACCTCCATACCCGGTCGTGATATTCTTGGCAGCGTTGAAACTGGTGGTGGAAATCTTACCAAGACTCCCCATAACTATTTTTTTATAATTGCCACCCATTGCCTGAGCGAAATCTTCAACCAGCGTTAGATTATATTTATTCGTATAATAATTGACCATATCCATATCTGCTGAATGGCCATAAGTATGAGTCACGATTAAGCCATCAGCATTTTTTAACTGATTTTCGGGTAATGTAGACAGGTCGATATTGTGAGTTTCCGATTCGATGTCAGAGAATATGGGCTTTGAACCTGCATTCAATATAGCATGGAGAACGTCAGGACAAGTTATGGATGGGAGAATTACATTTCTGAGCCCCAATACCTTTAATGATAAACACAATGCGGATGATCCAGAGTTGACAGCTACACAGTATTTCCGGTTGAACTTAAGAGCTAGAGCGTCCTCAAATGAACTGGTAACATTACCGGATGCTATGTATTTACTCTCAATTACTTTGCTTATTGCTTCCTGTTCCTCAATACCGAGAAATGGCTTAGCCAACGGTACATTCATGTTAATTGCCTTTCTCATATCTAGCACCAACACGACATACAACTACAATCTATTTCTTCAAGAACGCCTCGCTTATTCTTTCGATTAACTTAACCAAGCTGTGATTTTGGTTTAAAGACTCTATTAAGCAGTCCACAAATGAAGGTAAAAAATAGAGACTAAAAACATACTAAACGCGTTTTTCCCCTATATCTCTTGAGTTTTTATTAGCTTCATTGAAATATTACTAATTTTTCTAATAAGTCATGCAACCGCAATAGTTCCACATCTGATCCGTAAACAGAAATCCATCAAGTTTATTTGTCGGAAGGATTAATCTTGAAATGCTTTCTCTGGATCTGATTCTGACCAGCTCTCCTGAAGCAAATTTGGGGCTCTTTCTGCCTTTTTTAAAAAGCATGATCCTGCTCCTCAGTTAGCTATTGTCAGTATCGGCAGAACTTATAATAGAAATTCAATTTTATAGGGCTAATTCTATTTATAACTGAATTAACATATAATTGATATACATGAAAGATATTGTACCCTATCTATAACCATCACTCAATTATTAGCTTTGCCCCATTGACCCTCACCCAAAAACTGTACCAGCCAATATTAGAGAATTTTGATTCTTTGGCAAATGCCAAATTAAATACCAATTATCAGCCCCTTAGGCTAACATAGGCTGATAATTGGTAATTCTTAATCTTTACTTACAACTAGTATCCATTCTTCTGGGTGCACAGCGCAGCCTCCCGGCGGTTGTTGACCCGAAGCTTATCAAGGATGTTGTGGACGTGATTCTTGATGGTTTGGAGTTCTAAATGAAAGTACGCAGCGATTTCCTTATTACTCATCCCATCAGCGACAAGTTTTAGCACTTCTAATTCTCGCTGGGTTAAACTACCTAGATGGTTATTCTGTACTATCCGGAGTTGAGTCCGCAAATAAGCGACACGCTCAAAAAGGAGAGGTAAGATGTCAGGTGAACACGTTGCTTTTCCACGATATACGTCTTGGATTGTTTCAACTAAATTTTCCAGACGACAATCTGGTAAGACGTATCCTGAGGCACCAGCCTCTATAAATTCCAAGATTTCATTTTCTGTCCCGTACGCTCCTATCATGACCACTTTAGCACCGGGAAACGCACTCTTAATTTTATGAATTCTATCTGCAGCTGTATTATTATTCACATCTGAAACTGCCAACACGACATCTACCGTGCTGCCTCCTTGTTTGTCTTCATACTCGATCTCTTCCGTGAGGAGATCAACGACTGTAAACCCGAGATACCTTCGTAATAGCGATGCAAGGCCATCCCTTAACACACGAACTTCGTGTGTTACTAATACCCTGATTCTTTCAGAACTTGAATGCTCCTCTTGCACGATCCCTCCTCCACTGATTTCTTGTATCCTCACGACTTTTTCTTCGAACCTCTACTTTTATTACTAGCTTATCTAGTCCAGAACTTATATCACCACTGATAGCCTTTTAATTAGCAGTTCTTTAAACCAAGTACACAGATATAAATTACTTATACGAACCATTAATGTACTTATACGTACATTCTATATCAATATTTTATAGCTTATTTGTGTTAGAACAAAGTAATAGCAAGGATAGAATTTGGTTATAGTTTTTGGGGGGGGGATTTTTAGGAAACTTAACAGGCTAGTCCTCAGGATATAAGAAGGGTAAGACTATTCCAGACCCATGGCCTTCAGGCCGAGATACATTACTGATTTTGGTACATCAAATAAGGCTGCCATCTCGCTTAAGTCATTAATCTCTGTCCATTTTTCCTTTACCCACTTTTCGGGTAGTAGAATTATGGCAGCAAAGTGGTCAGCCAGTAATTCGTTGAAAGCACCCTTGTGACTGCATGACGTCTTTTTAAATACAGGAGTAGCTTTACCATGAGCCAGGATGTGGAAAATTTCATGATATAAGGTAAATCTCTGTCTGGCTCGTGTGTCGCGACTGTTGAGATGGACCAACCAGCAGTCGCTCAACCGCCAGACAGCGCCGTGATAAGCCTTTAATGGTACATACCGGACTTCAATGGGGAAATTATCATCAGCTTGAGTAATAAGGTTAAGTGGTACGGGCAGTTGGTCAATTCCGGCTTCTAGCTGGTACCTAGTCGCCAATTTACTGATTAGTTGGAATATTCTTCCGCTTCTTGGACAGCTATGGGATTTATAATCAATACTTGTTGAGTAATCGAGATCAGGGTCATCGTTATCAATAAGCTCATTCCTCTCATCATAATAGTCCTCCTGATCACTCAAACACCAAACACCCTTTAGCCTGAGCTTGCACGATTTATATACTGGGCATTGTACACCATCGCCCCTGCTTAAGTATGACCAGAGTTCAGCTTCCCAATTAGGAGTCTTTTCTCCCATATTTTTTCGCCCTGCGTCTATCGATTAAGTCCTCAATCATAGTGATCAGGTCATCATCTAGTTCGTCAGGGTACTTGTTACGAGCATATTCTCGAAACTCCGGCCACTCTATAGGAGGCTTCTCTGATATTCTGGGTAGGTGACCGACAATAGATAGGATCTTCTCGACGGGTACTCCACTGTATTCAGCCAGCCTGTGGCATGAGCGGGTATTAGGGATATCCTGACCCGAAAGCCAGCGGCTCATTGTAGCGTGGCTTATACCTAGATCAGCAGCCAATTTACTGGGCTTCAGATGGCGTCGTCTCATCACTTCCTTTATAAAGGATACTAAGGGAGCTTCTTTATTACTCATGACTTTATTCTATCATAAATATATAAAAAATTTGTTAAATAATCAATAAAAAATCGTAAAAAAGTAATGAGTTTTAGTATTAATCTTTCCATATCCGACAATGAATTCAGAAGAAGAAATAATATTTTAAATAAAGCGAATAAATACTTGACATTCGCCATTCAGCAAATTATTATATAACATATTAAAATGTACGTATAGGTACATTTTAAGTACGTTTAGGTAATTTTTTAAAATGCAGTTGCGTGTTTATCAGGTCAGTAATCATAAAGGATTGTTAATCAGCCTGAGTGATGTCGCCTATGGCATTTTTAATAACCAAGGTGCAAGCTCTCCTGAACTAAACATAAATGAGTTTTACAGCGGTCGCAAGCGTAAAAAAAGGTGAATAAGAAACTGGCTATTATTTAGATGAGGCTTAAAGAGGTAATTAAGTTAAGAGAGGCTGGGTTAAGTTATGCCGAGATCTCACGTAAACTGGGTATTAGTCGGGAGCGTGTGAGACAAATTATTAAAGGGAAGCCCAAGTATGCACCTCAGCGTAAGCTTGTATTCACGGTAGGTGATGTATGTCAGTTCCTCGGCGTGCATCATAATACTGCAAGGCGCTGGAGTGAAAAGGGCATACTGAAATCATATCGTGTTGGCCCGCGACGTGATAGAAGGTTCCGGCTAGAGGACGTTGAAGACTTTCTTAATAAAGGGTCACAGAAAGTTCAAACTAAAGGGGGTAAATAACAAATGAAACGAGTAAAGCATACTATCCTCAGTAATGCCGTTTTAAGTTTATTGATAACGATAGGTATATTAGCTACTCTTGTTATTACCAGTTCACCGGCCCAGGCGATAGAACTGACCCTACCCGATTTCCCTAAAAGCATGTACACGAATAGTGAGTATAGTTTTTATGCTCAAGTAGATATTAACAGCAATGAGGCGATTCCTATAACCAATTTCAGATTCAATATTACTGGACCAACACCTGCTTTTGCAGTTTTTAACGTTGACGGCACCATAACCAGTCAGAGTGGCCAATTCATCCAAATCATACCAGTTGTATTACCATACTATGGCTATGGTTATGGCTATGGCTATGGCTACGGCTACCAGCCTCCTATGGGTTATGGGTACTTTAGCCACTGGTGGGGCTATGGCTATGGTTATGGCTACGGCTACGGTCACAGCTTAACTACACAGGCAAAATACTTGATCACTATGAATACATCAGGCATGAGTGTTGGCTCATACCATGCACAACTCGTTTGTAATGTACCACCAGCCCCAAAGAAATTTTTATCGCCTACGTATGAATTTACTATCCGTGCACCTAGCGGGGGTGGCGGCGGCGGCGGCGGCGGCGGCGGCGGTACAACAGGAACCATATCGTTACGTGATTATATAACTATGGAAGGTAAAATTACTGAAAACGTAACTGCCGAAAGTGTTGACCATAAAGTGAAAATTTTTATTCCTAAGGGAACCATTGCCAAAAACCGCGTGGGTGCAGCACTATACACAATGTTTATCAAAGAAGAGACGAAACCACCAGCACCACCAATCGGAGCTAAGAAAATTACTTTATGCTATGACATCGGCCCAGATGGTGCTACCTTTGAACCGCCGATAACTCTTACCTTTACCTATGACCCTGATAAAGTACCTGAAGGGGAAATTCCAGTCATCCATCACTGGGATAGTGATCTCGGTGAATGGGTTCCATATGAGGGCTGCTTTGTTGAAAATGGAACCGTCACAGTACAGATAAGCCATTTCACTCCCTTCGCTGTCCTTACTGTGGCTGCTCCGGCCCCAACGCCAGCACCGGAACCGACGCCAGCACCGACACCGACACCAGCGCCGACACCGACACCAGCGCCAGAACCGGAACCAACACCAGCACCAGCACCGGAACCAACACCAGCACCAGCACCGGAACCAACACCAGCACCGGCGCCAGAAGTAACAGCACCGGTAGAAGAAATGCCAGAAGAACCAACAACTAATTGGGGGCTCATCGGAGGCTTGATTGCCGCAGCGATAGTAGTAATCGGATTACTCGTATACTTCTTCTGGTGGCGGAGGCGTTTTGCCTGACTGCGGGGGCATAGGGAGGCTGATTAAGCGTTAGTCTCCCTATGCAATTAGAATGCTTAATTTATAAAAATACAGGGAAAGCAAGTGCCTGAAATAACGGACATAAGAGACCATATGAACATTTCAATTATCGGGAGTGGTTATGTTGGTCTTACTACGGCTGTTTGTCTTGCCGATAATGGCTGTAGGGTCACTTGTATAGATACTGATAAAAACAAGGTAAGGCAGATAAATCAAGGCAAGCCTCCATTCTACGAGGTCGGCTTGGAGAGCCGCCTCGCAAAACTTGTAGAGGAGAACCAGCTGGCAAAACTTATAGATGGGAAATGTGTCCTAGAAGCTAGTTCAGATTTAGAAGAAATATTAAACTCGGATGTAACTTTCATATGTGTCGGTACTCCATGTAATTCAGATGGCAGTATCGATCTCAGTTACATTAAAAGATCGGCTACAGAAATCGGGCTGGCATTGGCCAAGGGGAATAGCTATCACACTATAGTTGTAAGAAGCACCATAATCCCCGGAACTACTGAAGAAGTAATTATTCCAACCCTGGAGAAATTTTCAAATAAGAAGGCCGGCAGGGATTTCAGCGTGGCTTTTAATCCAGAGTTTCTCCAAGAGGGTAGAGCCCTTCATTGCTTCACCAGCCCCAATAAAATCATAATTGGCGAATATGATCATAGAGCCGGGGATATATTATTGGAACTTTTTAACGGTTTTACTGCCCCGGTTATTAGAACCAGCATAAGAACTGCTGAGATGATAAAGTATGCCAGCAATGCCTTTCTAGCTACTAAAATATCTTTCATTAATGAGATTGGTAATATATGCAAAAAGATGGACATAGACGTCTATGAAGTGGCCAACGCAATCGGGCATGACTCACGTATAGGCAGGAAATTCCTAAATGCAGGTATCGGCTTTGGCGGCTCATGTTTACCAAAAGATATGGAAGCATTAATTTCCAAAGCAAGTGAGTTGGGTTATAAGACCGAGCTCCTGCAATCTGTCGTGAATATTAATATGGAGCAACCACCCAGACTAATAGAAATCGCCAGAGAAAGACTGGGGCATCTAGAAAATAAGGTAATCGCTATACTTGGTCTAGCCTTCAAACCAAAAACAGATGATGTCAGACGTGCGCCTGCTCTTCAGATTATAGGTCAATTACTGTCGGAAGGAGCTATAGTGAAGGTATATGACCCGATGGCTATGACACGTATAAAGCAGCTATTTCCTGACGATATAATTTTATGTAGCAATGCCACACATGCTATTAACGATTCGGATTGCATAATACTCGCTACTGAGTGGGATGAGTTTAGAGATGAGAGCCTTTATGCTGGGAAAATCGTTATTGACGGAAGGAGAGTGCTTGATCCCGAAAAGGCCAAGCAGGTATGTCAACACTATGAAGGAGTCTGCTGGTGAAACTGGTTGTTACTATACCGGCTTATAACGAGGAAAATACTATCCCTCTCGTTTTAGAGGAAATTCCCCGTCGCATAAAAGACGTTGACTCAATTGAAATCATTCTCGTAGATGATGGCTCTACAGATAATACTGTTAAAAAAGCTATAAGTCACGGTGTAGATGGAGTTATCATCCACAAGGTTAATAAAGGACTGGGATTAACCTTCAGGGACGGAATAGACTCTGCACTAGAAAGAGGAGCTGATATCATTGTCAATATAGATGCTGATGGACAGTATAATGCCACCCAGATCCCCGACTTAATCAAGCCAATCCTGGACGGCAAAGCTGACTTGGTCCTCGGCTGGAGGAACATAGACAAACTAGACTTTATGCCCAAGGGCAAGAAGCTTGGTAACAAATTCGCTACCTGGATTACCAGAAGACTCTCAAATTTACCTATAAAAGATGCCCAGACCGGGTTCCGGGCCTTTTCTAGAGAAGCTGCCCTAAGAATGAATTTATTTGGTAAATACACATACGTTCAGGAGACACTGATACAAGCTAGTCATAGAGGCTTATATATTGAACAGGTCCCAATAGAGTTTAGGGGGAGGGATGGAAAGTCAAGACTAATCCCCAGTCTGGGAGCTTACGCCTCGAGAGCCGGGGCAACAATCTTTAGTACCTATCGTGACTTCCATCCATTAAAGCTCTTCTCATATATTGGGGGGATTCTTATTATTTTTGGACTTGGCTTTGGTACAAGAGTATTAATTCACTTCGCTCAGACGGGCATGGTCACTCCTTATTTACCATCAGCTATTCTAGCATCATTGTTTATAATTATTGGTCTAGGCATGATTGCTCTGGGGGTCTTTGTCCATATGCTTAATGGTCTGAGACGGCTGAATGAGGAGACCTTGTATCGACTGAAGAAGAACGGGAGCAACAGTGATTCTTTTTATAACTCGAAAGTACCCACCTTCCGGGGGAGGGATGCAAAGGGTAGCCTATGAGCTTTCCCAACATCTATCAAAGTTAACTGATGTAAAACTAATAAAATGGGGCGGCTCGAACAAGTGGCTGCCCCTTGTTTTACCTTATATACTTTTAAGGTCCTTGTGGACTTTATCTATAACTAGCATTCAAGTAATATACCTGCAGGATGGTTTACTCGCACCACTGGGTTTAATACTAAAACTTTTCGGCAAACCGATAGCAATAACTATACATGGCCGTGACATTGCGTATGAGAACCGTCTATATCAGTTTCTTATTCCCAGATGCCTTAAACGACTGGACCTGATTATCTGTGTTAGTAATGCGATAAGGGACGCATGCCTGACGAGGGGAGTCAGTGCTGAGAAGACGATCGTTATCGCTAATGGTATCTCAGATGGTTTTTATACAAATGGTGATAAACGTTCAGGCAGAGCCAAACTAGCTCAGGTGGTAGATAGAGACTTGGGTGATAAAAAAATCCTTCTCTCTGTAGGCCGATTCGTAGAGAAAAAGGGGATTCACTGGTTCGTGGCTGAGGTCATACCACAGCTTTGTGACGATAATTTCTTATATATCATTGCTGGTACAGGAACTCTTGAACCTGTTATAAGGAAGTCTATAGAGGAAAATAAGCTAGAGGATAATGTCTTACTACTCGGTTGGGCGGATGAGGACATGCTAAGATTACTCTATAATACGGCTGATATCTTCATCATGCCCAATATACCTGTAACAGGCGATATGGAAGGGTTTGGTCTTGTTGCGTTGGAAACTTCCTCCTGTGGCTTGCCCGTGGTAGCCTCCGACCTGGAAGGAATTCAGGAAGCTATCCAAAACAACAAAAATGGAATCTTAATACCCCCTAGAAGTGTCCAGGGATTTGTTAATGCTGTTAAGCAACTCCTGGAAAATGATGAGCTGAGAAGCCGTTTTGGAACTCAAGCAAGGCAATACACACTGGAGAACTATGGATGGGAAAGAATGGCGCAGCGATATCGGGAAGAATTTACGCGGCTTAGACAGTCTTATGGGAAATTTTAAAGGTATTTATGAAATGATCACCTTATTTTCATTCGCCAAAGTGGCCAAGAATAGGTTCAAGTCGCCAGAAGATTACGTGAAGTTCCAGCGTTTCCAAGCGTATCAAATTATTGATAGGTTCAGTCTAGTTAAAGAAGCCATGCAGGGAAAGAAAGTTTTGGACTTGGGCTGTGGAAAATTAGGCTATACAATGGAACTGGCAAATTATGCAAAGACTGTCCATGCCCTAGATCTCAATATTTCCGGCTGCTTCCACGACAACGGAAATATAATACCGATAAAAGCTGACGCTCTAAGGCTTCCATTTAAGGATGGCACGTTTGACTTCTGTTTCTGTGCCAGCTTTATCGAGCATGTGGCGAATAAAAAAAGAGTCTTGGAGGAAATAAGAAGGGTTCTGAAGCCGGGGAGTTTATGCTATCTTAGCTTTCCGCCCTTTTATTCCCCCGTTGGTGGACACCAATTTAAGCCATTCCATTACTTGCCGGAGAAAATGTGTCTTAATTTATGTAAAAAAATTAAGAAAATAGAATGCGAATCATACTCCACATCATTCGGAAATTGGGGGCTATATCCCACAACCATAAGGCAAGTTAGACACCTAGTTAAAGAGACAAATTTTGCCATTGAAAGCATTACCACACGGTTTTCACCGATAAATCTTGCCAGAATCCCTTTACTAAATGAATTACTGACTTGGCATGTGGAGTTCATTTTAAGGAAAGAGTTTTAACAACAGTGCCGATGAGAAAACAAGGCTATGCTGTTAGTGATGACTCTCGCTTGATAAAAGCTAAGAAAATAATTGCGTGCCTAGAATGTTTCGATAAGAACGTCGAGCGGAAATTTGAATGGGAGTGAATAATGCTTACCAAAGAAAGGTTGTATGACGCTCAACCAGGCAAGCAGATGAGGCATCATTTTGTTAGGAATGCCTTAAAATCTATTATAAAATCTGCTTTTCCAATGAGCGAAGTCCTTGACGTGGGTTGCGGCACAGGAGAACTCGCCCAACATATGCTAGATTTGGCACCAGATATATCCGTGACAGGGATTGACATTTCAAGAACAGACATCGACGTCGCAAGAAAGAATCACCCTGGTGTCGCCTTTTGCATTTCCGGCATAGATTCGTTTGAGACCGAAAAGAGGTATGATTTAATAACTGCTATCGATGTCATAGAACATATCAAAGACGATCAGGTTGCGCTCATAAAAATGAACCGTCTACTAAAGGTCGGCGGCATGTTGCTACTGTCTACGCCTCATAGTATGAGGTATTGGACAAGAATGGATGAAACCGGGGGACACTATAGGCGATATAGCAAAGTAGAGATTCGCAGAAAATCAGAGCAAGCGGGGTTTAGCATCATGAATATGAAGACCTACGGCTTCCCACTTCCAATACTATGGCTATATCTTAAGAATTTGTTGAATAAATCTCAGCAATTCAGTGAATTAACATTGATAGAGAAGAGGCAAAGTTTTGTCCTCAGAGTGTCTTCACTCTTGAAGTATCTGTTGTTTATAAACATAGATATTGGGTTAGGTTTAAATTTCCTAATCATCGCTAAAAAAGTTGAAAATGTATTAGCAGAAGTGTAGGGCAACGGTATGCCTACAGTGAATTTTAGGACTCAATCGAAGAAGGTTAGTATTTTGCAGTACCAACCCTAAAGGGGGCTCGGCGATGGAAAGAGTAAATTGGTCCGAAGCCAGTATTGTTGTTCGTAGTTACAACGAACCGCCTGAGCTTTTCAAAAAGTGCCTCGATTCCATCCTAAGACAAGAAGAGAGCACTTTCGAGCTTATCGTAGTCGATAGCTCAGCAAGTAGCGAGATAAAAGATATTTGTCAAGCCCATGAAGGCATCACATACCACTATATTCCATCCAGCGGGCTTTCTGAGGGCAGAAATAAGGGGATCGAAGTTTCAAAACATGATTACATCGCTTTCACAGACCCAGATTGTCTGGTCGATCAGTTTTGGCTTAAGAATCTCTGTGCTGCTCTGCATGGAAATCCCAAGCCAGCAATAGCAGGCGGCAAGGTTGTTCCAAACTGGTTAGCCAAACCTCCTTTCATCTTCAAAAAATCAAGGCTTGCTTGGAGTTGTCTATCATTACTTGACCTCAGTAGTGATTGTATTGAAGTTGGGAAAATAGTTGGTGCTAATTTTGCTATAAACAAGAAACTCCTGACAGAAGTGGGTTACTTTTCTCAGAAATTCGGTAGAAGCAAAGGTACCTTGCTTGGCGGTGAAGAAACAGAGCTTTGTTATAAGGCTAGAGAAAGAGGATTAAAAATAATTTACACACCTTTTGCAATTGTAGAGCATCAGATTCCCCGTTTAAGATTAACCTTTAGATGGATGTTTAGAAGAATGTACTATGGTGGTGTATCTCGAGCACTACGCGGCGGAATGCCAGAGCCCGGCACTTCAAAGCCTAGTATTCACGATTGCATTTTTCTGGCTATGTTTATTTTGCCCTATTTAATAGGTTTCGCTCGGGGGAAATTATCTAAAGCCTAAACCAGATTGGTGAGAGATTGAATGGAGAGTAACAAGTTCTTAGAGAGAGTGGATTATGAAGCTGGGGGAAACAAATTTCAAGTATACCTGCATAAGAAGCGTTATCAATTGGCAACAAAATACCTCAGCAAAGGAAACAACATTTTATTAGACATTGGTTGTGGATTTGGCTGGGGAACTAACTCACTTTCGTCTGTTTCTAAAAAGATTATTGGGATAGACGTATCTGAAGATGCTCTTAGGGTGGCAAAGGCGCGTTATAAAGACCCCATTTTCATCAAATCTAATGCTGTCAAATTACCATTTCGAGATCAGTCTATTGATGCAGTGATTGCCCTAGAGATTATCGAGCATATCGAAAACCAAAAGGCGTTTATGTCAGAGGTGTTGAGAGTTCTCAAACAGCATGCCACGCTAATTCTGTCTACGCCGAACAAAAGAAATCTAATTGCCAGAGTAGCTAATCTCTTTGGTGTCGAAGTCCAAAAGAACCCCTACCATACGAGGGAGTTCGACTACAAGAGTTTAGTTGCATTCTTGAGTAGCTATGGGTTAGAAATCATTGATGTGTTTGGCTTCTACTTACCTTTAGACCCACCGGTGGGCAGATGCATGGTCAGGTTAATAGAATTAAGTGGGATTTATAAATTATTGGTTAGTATGGGTAGAATCGCAACCCCTCTAGCTAGATTCAGTTTCGTTATTTGCAGAAAGATTTAACGCAGGTTTATATGTATAAGAAAAGTGTGGTTCTACTTTCAGGCTATTTGTGCTACGCTTTACTGGTCTGGATTTTAAAAGAAAATGTAAAAGAAATGCTACTTATTTCGATGCCGCTCAGGGAGATGTACTCGCCCAGTATTGCCAGCATCTTACTTTTCTACATTGTCCCTCTAGTAATTGGTTACCTAGCAGGCAGATCACTTAAGAAAAAGAATTCTAGCCCCCCACTACTTGCCTCATTATTTTTACCATTATTCCTCTCGTTGCTCTTCATACTGCCAATGTTAATCGTATTTACAGACGAAATTAAAACCGACCCATATCTTTTTATTACACTTGGATACTCGTTTCTCTTAATACCAATAGTATTTGTAACTGGCAGCCTGGTTAATTTCTTAGGCAGCGGGTGGCATGTAATAAAAGAGGAGCCGAAACATGATGTGCAGAGCTCCATTCGAAGGTATTTGCCTGTCATATGTGTCGCTTTGCTTGTTGCCCTCTTAAATACAATCCCAGTGTTGCTTTGCGACTATCCGGTTGGCAACGATGTTTGGTCTCATGCAGCCATATCCGATAGTATGACACAAGATGAGAGTTACTTTCAAAACCCTTTCTTTTATGAGAGGGTACACTATTACACGCCGCTAGTCCACTTTATAATTAATAAAATTTCACAGATTACCCAAGTAAGCGTTATAGATTTATGGCGAATATACCAAATACCTCTATCAGCAATATTTATTCTGTTACTATTTTCCCTATCAACTAAATTAACGAAAAGCCACTCTAGCGCGTTTTTGGCTACATTGTTTATAATACCTTGGTTTTCTCTGTTGTGGATGGATCCATCTCCAAGGCTATTTGCATTATGTTTGCTTTTAGTAATGCTTTACTCTAACCTCAAGGGGCTAAAAGGAAACAAGAAGTTTTTTATCCTTAGTGGAATTTCATTTGTAGGTATTTTGTTATCCCACACTGAGATTGCAGCCCATGCAATAATTATTTCTATCGTTATGATTATTCTTGCGAAATACTATGGTAAGGTCACAGGAACCATCATCTTCTTATTTAAAAAAGCTAGGCTCATACGGCCAGAGGAGGCATCAGGGACATTTCAAAAGATTGACTTGCATAGCGTCGAAAGAAAATTCTGCATAATGCTTCTGATGTATGTTGCAGTAGTATTATACTTTGTAGCACTTGGCACGATCTATCATACTAATACACTTTTTATTTTCAGCGAGATAGGATTAAGCTTTTTGATGCCAATGGGTTCCATAAGCTTCATTGTGTTTTTATTTGGTCTCCCTGCTCTTTTGACCGCATTAAAACATAGAACACCAGAGAATATCCTGCTATTGTCAGTTGGCTTTCTCTATACCTCGGTATTCTTCTGTTTCACACACCTTTGGCAGTTTTATCATAGATATTTCGCAGAAGTAGCATATATAGCCTTGTCAATAATGGCGGCTATGGTGATTTTAAAAATCATATCTAATAATAAAAGAGTTGCGATTACTATCATCACATCAGTAGTGCTATTGCTGTTTGCTTCCGTTCTACCAAGGGCGGATAACATGCTCGATTATGCCCCAGACACCCAATATAAAGTAGATAGCAGAATTAATATCTTGGACGATATTAAAACACTTGAAAGGGATTCAGTTATCCTATCAAATCCTGATGATATTATCAACAGGTATATTCCAGCGATAGCGGGTAAATACATTTTCTGTGGTGGCACACAGCCAAGCCGGGAGCAGCAGTGGGTAGTTATAAATGATCTTGGCATCTTAGCATCAGAGAAAAATGATTCACAAAAAAGATTCGATTTAGGGGAAGCTTTCTTCCAAGACCCAAGCATACTTGATGAAATACGTAAAGATTATAGAGTCACACATATATTGGTAACTGAGAAGGAGTATTCCAAGCTAAATCTAGAAAGCGACGATAGGCTAGACATGATATCAAAGAACAACGGATATGTATTGCTAGCAATACATGACAAATTATCGCCTAATTGAAGTAATGTGAGATAGAGCCTAACTAATGGGCTAACCTGAAAGGCTGGATAAAAGGAGAAGAATGGGTAGGGGAACGCTTTATCTGATGATAGCCAATGGGGCTTTCTTTGTTGCAGGCTACATTATCCATTTCGGTCTGGGGCGCTTTCTGGGGCCAGTGGATTACGGTACATTCGGGGTAATACTGTCCCTTATGACTATAGTCAATACTTTTCTAACCAGCGGCTTTCCCCAGAGCGCATCCAAGCATATCGCCGAAGACGATACCAAGATAGGGAGCATCATAAGGGATGCCAATAGGATCCAGCTTGCACTCTGCGCCGTGCTTTTTGCCCTGTACTTCGGTTTAGCTAGCGTCATCGCCAATTTGCTCAACGATCCCAAGCTTACCCCCTATATCAGGATTTCAGCCTCGGTCGTTCCTACCTATGCCCTTTACGCTATATATAGCGCAGGTTACCTCAATGGACTAAGGCAGTTTGGCAAGCAAGCTATGTCACGAATTGGAGACTCGATGGCCAAGGTAGGGACGGTCTTTGTCTTAGTACTGCTTGGATTCGGAGTAAAGGGGGCAATAGTAGGCTATCCTCTTGCTGCCCTCATCGGTTTTCTGCTGGCTTGGAAACTACTGGGGCCAGTGGAGAGGAGTAGCGTTAATTACGATTGGAAGAAGCTAGCGGGGTTTGGCATCACAGCAACGCTCTTTGCGGTGATACTTTTTCTTTTGATGAGCATTGATTTATTTGTGGTGAAGGCCTTCGGCAAAGGAGAAGCTGAGGTAGGGTATTACACCTCGGCTACCACTATATCTAGGGCACCTTACGCCCTCTTCACTGGATTAGGATTAGCTCTACTCCCCTCAATCTCCAAGTCAACATCCATGTACAATGCCGAGCTGACTAGAAATTATATTCGGCAGTCTGTAAGATATATGCTAATACTGCTAATACCAGGGACCCTTTTGATAAGCGCTACCTCCGTTGATTTGATCACCCTGGTATATTCCTCTAGGTATGTGGAGGCAGCAGGGCCATTGAGTGTATTAGTTGTCGGACTTGGATTCTTAAGCGTATTTTTTGTTCTGGCAAATATAATTATGGGCAGCGGCAAGCCACGGGTTACTCTATGGATGGCCTTACCGCTAGTAGTGATTGATATTGGGCTGAATGTGTTCCTTGTACCGAAGTATAGTCTAGTGGGGGCAGCATGGGCGACTACCATAACAGGGTCTCTGGGTATGTGTGCCACGGCGGTCTACGTGCTTTGGCGGTTTAAGGCTCTGGTAAGTGCCAAATCGCTGGGTAGAATATGCCTGGCTTCATCAGTGATATATGTCATTGCTCTCCAGGTCTCTGTCTCACCACAGTGGCTATTGCCATTCTACATAGGCATATTTGCGATATACGGAGGGATACTACTGCTGACGAAGGAGCTAGGGAAAGGGGACTGGGAGACATTTAAACGGATAATACCCACACATAGCTTCGCAGGTGGTGGAGACTTTACCCCTTAGGCTATGTGGTTTGAGGGAGTAGCATGGATTCAGAGGACATTGTCGAAATCAATGAGATGCCTAAACATACCAGCAGGGCCAATAAATTTCTCAATAAGCTGTGGCTGATTCCTCTCCTGGTTATGGGATATATCGCTTGGATGAACTTTGTACCACTGGGAGGCACGTCTACGTATTTTATAGACGTTGGTGGCGAGGACATGGTGGGTACAGCAAGAATCACCGGGCCTTTTGACCGGATATCCGATAGAATGGAAACGTCCGGGTGCAGCTACCGTGAACTGGAAAAGAGCGTGGTCTATTTTGAGCTTGAGAAGCTGGGGCTATCGTATTCCAGAGAGATCGGAATCAGGCTAAGGTTCCAGGATGCATTCCCTGCGGACGGTAGGTTAATAATTGGTGCTAAAAACAATGAGGGGTGGAGCTACAACTGGAAAGAAAGCTATGTTCCCTTTTATGATAAAGTTTTCCAGCTTGTCAAACTAGCGGAAGATGGAAATAACAAGGTTTACCTAGCGAATAATGAAAGCCACGGTACTTTTACCAGTATTGATTACTTAAGATGGCGCCCCCCTATTGGCTCAGTGATTGCCTGTGATGATCCTGATATAACAATCAACCAGAAAATTATATTACTGGATACTTCAAAAATAGATATTGGAGATAATACTTATCAGGAGACACCAGAGAGAAACACAACGATTATTAATAACGCTTTGCGAGGGGGTCATACTTTCTGGACTTATGTAACTGATGGCTCACTGGAACTAGAGGTAACAAAACAAGACCTGAACTGGTATGAGAAACCAGATGATCTAGCAATAGAGGTTTACTCACTTGACAACGAACTCAAAGGGAATACTAGTATACCTGATGATGGCGACGTAAGTAATGGAAAAACACCGGGATCATTGCAGTCCAAGGCTTTAAAGATGGAAGGTATGGAGCCAGGCTCTTACCGAATAGAACTTAAAAGTGGTATTGACTTGCTGATAAGGAAGATAAAAATTAATCAGGCACAGCTAGTCGTAGACAAAAAGGTATTTCTGGCGGGAATGAATCCTGTCTACCTTGAGGAAGGTCTTAAATTTGAACCGGTGAACCTTTATGGTGAAAATTTTCGTAGGAGCGAGGTGAAATTCAGCACTCCTCATGACGCTGGTTTACAGCAGATAACTATCAATGGGTACGGTTTTGTTAACATAATTGACATCACCGAAATAAATACAGACTTCACTATTGGTTTAGATAAGGGAGTTTATCGTATGACCATCCCCCGTCAGGATATAGTCATCGAATCCAGTAATTATTTATCTTTCACACCTGAATCTTTCTTTTTACCTAAATTGTGTGAGGTGAGAGAGTTAAAATACGACCTATCGTGGAACTTGGATAATGTTGATTATATAGTAATAAATACAGAAAATTATGTACCACCGACAATTGATGATGGCTGGCTGATCACACAGTCTAGTTGGGATACAGAGAGCCTTTTCATTGAGGATAATAAGCTGAATTTTTGCTTTAATACGCCGCATCTGGAAAGCGAAACTGGAAAAAGCATTCCGTTAGACTGGATTGAGATTACGGTAACAACTTCACCTATTTGGCAGAGGGTAAATTGAATAAGCCGAGTATTAGGCTTTAATGATAATTGAGATAATACAACGATAGGAGAAATAGGATCAACGAATTGACAAATACGAGGCAGTCGCCATTTAAAGAAAGGAACCGGTTTATCCGCTGGGTTTGTGGTCTGTTGCAGACCTTATTTCTGGTAATACTTACTGCATATTTTTTATTAGTCCTGATGGAGATTCTCTTCGAGGGCAGTGTCAGCTCTTATCTTAATCTGATTCACTTGCTCGTTGCTGTCATTGTTGTCGGTATTGCGGCCGTGCTAACTGCGTCCAGAAAAGGACAAGGCAGCCAAGCTAAAACGCTTACACTGAAATATTTAGTTATGATAGTATTTGCCGGTGTCGGCGGTGCCGTCATAGTATGGTACAAAATCCGTGAAATCGGCTGGCTTGCCTACGTTGTCTCGGTGGTGAGTGGTGCATTGATAGTATTTTTATCTATTGTTATCTGGCAAGAGGATAAAGAGGAAGAACATGATGGAGAAAGTAGCCAGGATAATTGAATTAAGCTACCTCGAACTGGTGGTAATCTTTCTCATCCTGACCTTACTTAAGGCATTAAACACGATCGTCCTCCCTATCAACTATCTCCTGTTTCCTGTTATTCTGGCGTTATTAGCGATACCTCTATTACTACGGCTTAAGCCGTATGAGGAGAAGAGGCTACCGTTTGTTCCCATTATCCTGATGGTGACCTTTATGTTTGCGTTTGGTGTCCGAATGCTGCCTCTGGCAGGCAATACTATTCCTCTTGGGTATGATCCAGGCTTTTATAAATATGCTATGGAGCTTTATATAAATACGTTGCCTCAAATCCCGGAGGCAGGATTGGCCGATTGGATTAAAGAAATGTATCCTCAGGGACTCTTCGTGCTCTCCGATGCTCTACATATACTAGCCGGCACCGATGCCATGATGTTAATCAAATACTTTTTCCCGTTTATTGGCGCGCTTTTAGTATTTCCACTGTTTGTAGTAGCCAGCAGTCTATTCGGGCAGAGAGCAGGTATTATAGCCTGTGTGTTATATGCTATCTCTTATACCCAGTTTAACGTATTCACCATGCTTTATTTTAAAAATGTGCTGGGGTTATTATTTCTATTACTCGGTATCCATGCCCTGGAAAAAAAGAAAGACCTACTCATGACTGTGATGTTTGCCGCTATGGGCATTTTCCACCGCCCTGAATTCCTGTTGTTTGCACTGATATTGATACCATATTTCATATTACACCGAAGGAAAGGTATGGTACTTTCGGTAGTGGGTACAGCTATATTAATTCTTCCTTTCTGGATACCCAGATGGGAAATAAATATGGCGATGTTATCCGGAGTTCTAAATACGGCGGTGACCAATATTCAGACTGGAGAGGGTTTAGGTGGAGGTACATTCTTTAGTCTCGATATTTATACAAAGGTGTCGCTAGCTTACCTACCCTTTGCTATCATAGGAGCCACATACCTTGTGATAAAAAGAAACCTGAATAGCATATTGTTTTACTTTGTAATAAGCTCGATTATTGTTCTTTGTCAGCTCTTCTTTTTTAAAAGGTTTATTATATTGCTGGATATATCCATTGTCATACTGGCAGCCGTAGGCATAAATTATACTCTGCTACATAGAAGCGGAATATGGAAGATAACAGGCATAGTTGCTGGGATACTTCTGCTGGTATCTACCGCACTCCCTACCATAACCTTGGCCAAAGATGTCAGACCACTGATAAGAGAAGATCAACTCGAAGCAGTAGTGTGGATAAGGGAGAATGCTGAAGACAATGCCTACGTACTTGCTACTAGTAATGATGCCCCGTGGGTTCTGGGGTGGAGTGGCAGGAGAACCATCGCCCCCGGACTGTTTGAATGGAACATTTACAACAAAGATGAGTGGATTAACTTCTTCAAAACGAAGGATCCAGAGGTAGCAAAAGAATTCTTAGAAGTGTATGATGGTCCCGTATATATTTATTATTCAAAAACCTTCGGCAACTACCTCGGCCTGGAGAAATTTCAAGGAGATATCTTTAGAAAGGTATATGATAATGGAGCAGTTGTGTATAAATATGATGGAGATGGCTAGCTTATGGCTATATTAGATGGTATGAGATTATTTTTCGGCGGCTTGTTTGTCATATTCGTGCCTGGATTTGCTTGGAGCTACATATTCTTTGCAAGGAAAAATATTGATTGGATAGAGAGGATAGCTTTGTCTTTTGGACTTTCTATAGCTCTTATACCACTTAGTGTTTTTTGGCTGAACTGGCTTTTTAATATGAAGATAAATTTGCTCAACACTTCATTAACAGTATGTGGACTGATAATTATTGCAATAGTATATATACTTGCCAAAAGGTCTTCCAGGACTAAGTATGCTGCCAATAGGCTGAAATCGATCTTTAGGCGCTCCCGATAAGGTGAAGATAGGTTGTTATATTACACCGATGGCCACTCGGGAATACTACGTTTAGTAATTTGAGTAAGATGAAGTAATCACCATATAATTAAAACTGAGGCGGGGAAGATATCAATATGGCAGAATACTCAAAGTCAGGGTATCACTCTTTACAGATATAAGATTAAAATTATATTTAACTACATGCTCCAATTCGAGAAACATGTAATTTCGTAAAAACCAATTGACATCATCCCATACCTGTAATTTCGGTAAAGAAGTTGACATTACCTAATAGATTATAATAATATTCTTATTTAAGGCGCAATTAACAAACCTTACCATAAATTGTCAATAGGTATAGGTTTTAAGTGATTAGTAGAATTAAAAAATTGGGCCTTACTAGGGTTTTTTTCAGTCTACTAACTGTCGCTATTTTAACAATCTTGCCTTTTTTTTCTACTCCAATAGCACAGGCAGTATCAATAAATGTTACCCAACCTCCCACTGGAACTCTAGGCAATCACTACACCTTCACCACAAAAATAGACATTGAAAATACTGACCTCTTACCGGTACATAATGTCGATCTACGGATTTACAACACAGCTTCTCCCAGTACTTATATAGCGAATTGTACAAACCTTCCTTTACAAAACACTACCACGCCAAAGCGCTATTCGGGAGATTTTGGCGTGGTAGATATATCAGCAACTATTGACTCTAGCTGGGGGTATGGTTACGGAGATCGTTATGTTTATGGATACGGATACCAGTCGGGAACATGGGGGACTTATACCCTCGGTCATGGCTATGGTTATGGTTACGGCTATAACAGTTATGTGGGACAAACATCAATTATATATACGGTTACCTGGACATCACCAACGAATTGGCCTAGCGGCACATACAATATCAGAGTCTTGGTTTACGGAAATGGAGGTGGCACAGCACTGACCCACCCAGATACCATTTCATTTGACTTAAATCGTAGTGGTGGCGGCGGTGGAGGTGGTGGTGGAGGTGGTGGAGGTGGTGGAGGCACCACAAAAGACTCACGCTTCACCAGCTTAAGGGATGCTATTACTCGAGATGGCACCTTATTGAACCCTGTCGAGGCGTTCAGCTTGCATAACGAGCTCTGGTTATATCTTCCAGCGGGAACGATTGCTAAAAATAGGAATGGCGTTTTCCTGCCGACGATTACTATCACTACCATAGAAGACCCGGAAGAACCCCCGGAATACTGGAAAATAATCAGTTTCGCCTATGAGCTAGAACCAATCGGCTCCACATTCGACCCGCCGATATCACTCAACATTAAATATGATCCCTCTTTAATTCCTGAGGGGGTTTCTGAAGAAAGTTTGTTCATTGCCATCTGGGACGAGGATAAACTGGAATGGACAAAACTGGATTGTGTTGTAGATACGGATGAGAACATAATTACAACCAGTATCAGCGGCTTCTCCATATACGCCATTCTGTCTCCAGCTGTCCCAGAACCAGTGCCAGAGCCAGAACCGTCTCCGAAACCAGAACCAGTTCCAGAGCCAGAACCATCTCCGAAACCAGAACCAACACCAGTTCCAGAGCCAGAACCAGTTCCAGAGCCAGAACTGATACCGGAGCCGGAGCCAGCACCGGAACCGGAAATAACAGCACAGGCAGTAATACCAGAAATATCAGATAGTGAAGCTGGATATAATTGGGGGCGGATTGGGGTACTAATTGGCGGTATACTGGTAATACTCGGTGTGCTTATATACTTATTGAGGTGCTATGGACGAGAACGAGGAAATTGATATGATTTTCTTAGTGTTCCACAATCAAACGTACAATTAGTTACGTGGAATTGTCTGTGCTCTTCGGAGGCATTAACTTAGTGACTTTTTGTTGGATGGATTAAGATTAACACACCGTCATTTTATTCAGTACAGGTAACAAATCATCTCTGGTCAATTTTCAGTCCTTTAGGTGTCCTTTGAGATCGACATGAATACCTGATCTTCACATCTGATGGCGTATGATAGCTTCCCAATCTCTTTGAGAGCAGTTTAACAACATCTAAATAGCGTACAGATATATGCATTTTGAGCCTGTGTTAACAAATTTGTTAACATATTGTGTATATAAGAGCGTACTTTTTATACGCCAATGGATCTATTATTGACGTGACCCCCAAAAGGAGTTCAGGTATAATCTCATAAAAAGACGGGCATGAATGGTCAAAAAGGGATATACACCTGAGCAGATTATAGGGAAGTTGAGGGAAGTGGAGATACTGCTCAACTAGGATACCGGCGAATTGAATAAAATCTTAGACCAAGCCCTGAAAGCTTTAGACAAACAGCGCAACATAGGATGAACCGTAGAAATAATTAAAGCAACTACTGGATGATAGTTGATTCCACAAGGCAGTATTTGAGATATTGACAGTATCTTTTATTCAGACTATACCGGAGCCTCCAAAATCACTTTAGCAATCAATAATAACCTCTCCTATACTTAACCAGATTCAGGAAACAGCAACTTGACAGATACAAATTATTGATCATCCCTGTCCCCCGTTAAATACGGCCATTTTGAAGCTAAAAACTAGAGTTATTGTAGTTCATAACGGAGCCTCTACGACTAATATCACAAGTTTACAGCGATCCACAGGCCATGTCAGCCCATTTTTTTACGTTCACTCTTATTTGCTTCAGCCATGGTCTGTAGGTACAATATACAAGGGACCCCCTGTCCGGACACTTAGGTTGAAGGGGGAATTGAAGATGATGCAAGCCGTTGAAGAGGCAAAGGTGAAGCACTGGAATGACCTTGCCGTCCTGCTGGGTAAGATAGTTGCCTGGTTGCGCAAATACTGCTTTGAGGAGCCCCATTATCCTTCACTCTATATCCTGGATGACCCTGACTTCGAATCTGTAGACTACCTGCTGGCCAATTCATTGCTGGCACATCTCAAGGCCGAATTCGAAGACTGGTCGTGGATGAACGACTGGAAGGATCTCGTTGCCACCAGCCTCAAAGGAGAAATCGTGGAACAAATGCGCCGGGTAGCTTACCGCCGGACCTTCGTCGGGACCTGCGACATCTGCCGGAACTGGGAAAACACCCCTTCCTCGGGCACAGCGCATGGCGCTACATCCGGTAGTTTAGCCGCCGGCGGGATACACACGCAGGACGTTCTCGACAGTTTACTCAGGATCAAGCGTTACCAGCGCCTCAAGGAGTCCAGCCTGAAGACTTACGAGAAGCACTATGCCATCTTCGCCAAAGAATTTCCCTTATTGCCCACCGACCAGGGGACTATTATGAACTTTCTCGAGCGCTTCGACGGCGAGAGCGGGCGGACCCGCCTCAACTGGCAGGCGGAGTTGAACATGTTATACAAGCATGCCAGCGAGAAGTTCAACGTACCCAACCCCCTCGACGGGCTGCCCCGGCCCAGGATAAAACACCGGCCGGTGAAAACCCTGTCCCTTATCGAAGCCGGCCTCCTCGACACCACCCCGAACACCCTCCGGGAGAGGACAGCCCTGGACCTGCTTCTCGGGCACGGCTGGCGGCAGGTCGAAGTGCGGCGTATCACCGCCGGCGATGTCCGGGATGTCCGTGACGGCATCATCTGGGCACGTGGCAAGGAGCGGGAGGAGTATACGCCTCTCCTGCCGGAAACCGAAGCCAGGCTTATCGAGCTGGCGGAAGGTCTGGGATCCGAAGACAGGGTATTCCGTGGACCCAGGGATGCCCTCGGCGAGGAAGGCTTAAGCAAGCTTGTCGGCCGCCTGTATAACCGGGCCGGCCTCCATGATAAATCGGGCCATGACCTGCGGCGGACCTTTGCCACCATGGTCCGGGAAGCTAGCTGCGATGAGTTCCTGGCAATGCGGCTGCTGCGGGACAGAATCCCCGGACAGAATGAGCGCTACCTGGCGGTGACACCGGCCATGTTGCGGGAGGCGCTGGAGCAGTATTCACCCCTGCGCCTGATAAAAAACGTCTCCCCGTCCGAACAGAAGGGGAAGTGCCTTGAGGAGACGGGGGAGTGCATGGTGGAGACGGGGGAGGCACGACCACTATCGTCACTCAGCATCCCCAGCCTTATCATAGAGCGGCATGCAGTAACTGTCAAATTTGAGGGGGTTCCGGAATGATTGTCCAATGCCCCCACTGCGGCCAATCGGTAGTGATTAAGGGATTGGGTCGTAAATCGCTAGACATCCCACTCATTAACGTTTGTGATGCATTAAGACGCACTTCTAGCGTTAACCTGGCCGCAGGAGTTGAAGTGCAGCGAGGCATACATTTTCAAAGTGCTCAAGGCCAATGGGCTGAAACTCAAAGATGTCGTTAAAAGGAAGACCGAATGATTGCCGCTCCGGTGGGAAGGAAGCGATGATCGAAGGCAAACTTGTTATCACTGAAAAAGACCTACGGGAGCAGGTGAGAGACCTGTGCAAGGTGCTTGGTTGGAAGTTCTATTTTACATGGACGTCGATCCACTCGCCGCGGGGTATGCCGGACTTGATCCTGGTCAAGCCGCCCCGGGTGATCTTCGCCGAGCTGAAGACGGATAAAGGTGAAGTCTCGACCTATCAGCAAGAGTGGCTGGATACCCTCGGCCAGTGCCCCAGCTGCGAAGTCTATCTGTGGCGCCCTGGAGACATTGAAGAGATCTCACGCATCTTACAGTGCCAGGTTGGGAATAATATCAATCATGCCAACTGTAAACAGATTCAGTGAACTCCAACAGATATTTCTTGAGAAATAATCCTTCCCAACGGCATGAGATTATGCTGGTCCCCAGCCAGCTGGTGCTGCCCCTATTTTCAACACAACAGCTTTTTCCATCGGTGGGATCTCTTGTACTCTTTATAAGTCACTTCCTTCCGCCTCCAACCGCTGATGTATCTCAATACCGCGTTTATTCGACGGCAGATCTGGTCATTTTCCATACACACATATCGTGCAATTTCTTCTATCGAAAGACCTTTGACATAGCGGTCTATAATCAGGTACCTATCAAGACCGCAACGAGAAAGCCTGAAATCGACCTCCGCGGCCAGCGAGGCCGGATTCGTGAAGCGCGTCCGCTGTGACTTGTGCGAAATGGTACGCGAAGGGGGTTCGAAATGAAAATTTATATCGCTTCGTCCTGGAAGAATCAGGCCCGTTGTAGGGATGAAAACTGTTACATTCTCCATCCCGTAACGCCTTGCCGTTCCGTATCAATATCAATAATAAGATTCTGTGTGCAAAGAGGTCGGGATGAAGATAGACTGGGATGATTTCAGCCGGAAGCTGTGCATGGCGGTGATCATCATTCTGGTGATACTGGCTTTTATATATCTGGCGGTATTCTCGCCCAAATAATAAAGTAGCCCCCTCCGCAATCGGAGGGGGCTAGAATATCGATTCTGTGGGCTCTGGTAGGCTTCTATGGTATGTATTCGTCAAAAGATAGCGTAAAACC
>CAZPQB010000002.1:0-35008 GCA_964588605.1 uncultured Dehalococcoidaceae bacterium
GATATCATCATTACAGGAAGTTATAAATTTGTTAGGATAGAGATAATGAAAATCATTCACTTTGCCGACCTCCATCTCGGCGTCGAGAACTACGGAAGGATAGACCCGGCCACAGGACTGTCCTCCCGCTTTAATGATTTCCTGGCGGCCCTTGACCAGCTGGTTGAATACGCCCTGGAAGAGAGGGCAGACCTCGTGCTGTTCTGCGGCGACGCCTACAAGACACGCGAACCCACCCAGACCCAGCAGCGGGAATTCGCCAAACGCATCAACCGCCTGTCTACCGCCGACATCCCCGTATTTCTCCTTATCGGCAACCACGACCTGCCCAACGCGATAGGACGGGCGACGGCTACCGAGATTTTCGATACCCTGGCCGTGAAAAACGTCTATGTCGCCAACCGCCCTGACATCCATAAAATCGCCACGGCCAACGGCACGATTCAGGTGGTCTCCCTGCCCTGGCTCAGGCGCAGCGCCCTGCTCAGCCGGGAAGATACCAAGAACCTCGACCTGGAGCAGATTAACCAGAAGCTCCAGCAGACCTTGACGGAGATTATCACCACCCAGGCCGCCAGACTCGACCCCTCCCTGCCGGCCATACTCGCCGCCCATGTCTGGGTAACCGGCTCACAGGTCGGCTCGGAAAGCATGATGGCCATAGGACAGGAGCATGCCCTCTTGCTCAGTAACGTTGCCCAGCCGGCCTTTGACTACGTAGCCCTGGGACACATCCACAAGCACCAGGTGCTGTCCAATCCTTCGCTGGAAGGCCCGCCGGTAGTCTACGCCGGCAGCCTGGAGCGTATTGACTTCGGCGAGGAGAACGAAGAAAAAGGGTTCTATGTGGTTGATATTGAGTCCGACCCGTCCTCCGACAAGAGGCATGTCTCTTTCGAATTCCACCCGGTAAATAGCCGCCGCTTCCTTACCATCAACGTCACACTGGAAGCGGATGAACTCGACCCCACCGGTACGGTACTTAAAGCCATCGACGAACAGGCGGGGGGAGTCCGGGATAGCGTCGTGCGCCTTAATATCACCATGCCGGCGCAGATAGAAGGACAGCTCCGGGACAACGACCTCCGCGAGGGCCTGAAAGAAGCTCACTACTTTGCCATTGGCCGTGACATACAGCGTGCCGCCTCAGAAGGACGCCTGAAGCTGGGAAACCGCACCGCCGAAGAGATAACGCCCCTGGAAGCCCTGAAAGCCTATTTGGAATCGCAGGAGGTTGACCCGGAACGAACTAGAGTCCTGCTGGAGTATGGCGAGAAGCTGATAGAGGGGAAAGAGCCGAATAGGCAGTAGTTATCTCCGTAAAGCTATCGGAGCGTGGCGAAGTACCTTTTTCTTATTGATTAAGCCCGGCGGGCATGTTATACTCTGTTCAACAGTGGGGAACAGGAGGTGAATAACATGAGCTTTAAGAAAGCACTTCTGGGGCTACTGATTGCAGCTCTGATACTAATACCGATTACAAGTTGCCAGGAAACCACACTTACGGCGATAGAACTCGTACCTCAAGGGGCCAATTTCGTCGCCAGGATACATATAGACAAAATCCTGAATGACCAGAATATAAGAGATACTTACGATGAAGCCGAAAAGGAACCGGGGCAACCTCAAACTTTTGACGAGGTCCTGGAGGAAATGGTCAAGGAAACGGGAATCGACCTTGCCGATTTTGCTCAGGCCGTGTTATTCATGGACATCAAGACCATGGAGCAAAATCAATACATAGGCGTTATTGCCGAGGGGACTTTCGAAGAGGAGCCGTTTATTGACAATATAGAAAAGCAAATGGGAGAAAAACTAAACACCAGAGCCTATAAAGACAATACGTTGTATATAGACAACGATGAGGAATTTGCCATCGCTTTCCTGAGTGAGGAGACACTTCTTGGCGGGACTGTAAAAGCAGTTAAGGACATTATTGATGTCAATAACGGTGACATGAAGGCTATTGACGGCCCGGTGCTGGACACCTACGAGCAACTGGGTGATGCGCTGATTAAACTGGCTTTAGAGCTTCCCGAAGAAGCCCAAGAGGCATTAACCGAAGAGGCCGATTTGGGTGGAATGCCAATATCTTTTGAGCCTTTTAAGGATATTGACGTTACCGGCTTCGCCCTCGACAAGGATAAGGAGACCATAAGCATCCGAATAGAGACACATTTCCTGAGCGTAGAGTCCGCGCAGGACGCCGGGGATACAATCAGTGGAGCGATAAACCTGTTCAAGGGTCTACTTGACGACCCTGAAATAAAAGGGCTTTTGGAGAAGATAGAGGTTACGGTTAATGAAACCTGGCTGACGATAGCCTTTAGTATAGAGCTATCCGAAATAGAGGAGATGATAGAAAAATTACAGTGATAGCTGTTAGTCTAATCATTCACCACCCCCAAAGGGTTGTTAAGAGGGGCGGAGGGGTGAGGTAGACACATTAACGTGGAAAGCTGTTGACCTGGAATCAGTCAGGTGTGCTTTACGAAACCTGTGTTTCGCCTTGGTAACGGTCGTTGGCGTCCCAGATAAATAGCGAAGTTATCACCGCCACCACAGCTACCACATAGGCGACATACGTAAACATGGTATGGTAGCCGAACTCCTTAATGAGATATCCGCCGGGGATGGCGAATATGGCGCCCGTATACTGCATTGTGGAGTAGTAAATACCGAATATTTTAGAGCGGTGCCTACCAGGCGCCTGGGTCATGATGAAGACCTCGGTTACGGGCATCCGCACAGCCATATTCAGACCGTGGAAAAACAGCAAGATGTAAAGGCTGGGACCCAGACTGACAAGCTTGAAAGCATAAATCAAGATACCGGAAAGAAGACTCGTGGCGATTATCACCTTGACACTGCCGATTTTATCCGAGATGTAACCGCCAACCGGACCTGCCCAGAGACCGGAGGAGAAAACGATTGACAGCAGTCCCCCGGCAACCGCTTCGGAAGCCCCCAGTTCCTTATACATATATATCGTAAGGAAGGGCAACACCGACATACCAGCACCGCCTCCAACTACCATCATCGTTAAGAAGGCAATGAGGCGCCGCTTATAGCCCGGCTGCGGGGGTTTTTCCACAATAACCTTCTGTTTAACCGCCTCCACATGAGCCCTGCCCCCCCGACGCGTCAGGTAAATATAAAACAGCAGACCGAATACCGCCGTGGGTATTGCCAGAACGATAAAGGAGGCACGCCAGCCCCAGACCCCGGAAACGGCGGCGGCGATAATCGGTGCCACGAAAAAGGCGCTGTTTCCACCGACAAGGTGAAATCCAAGCGCCCGGCCGCGGCGTTCGGGCTCTACCGAGGCGGAAATCAGCGGTGTCGCCGCCGGGTGATAACCCCCGGACAGCAGTCCCATGAGCACCAGGAAAACAAGCAGCATAACATACGTATGGGAAATACCGACGAGCACACCGCCCACAGCCACACCGACGGTACCGATAGCGATGAGAACGGCCGGCCCGAAGCGGTCGGCCAGCCACCCCGCCGGCAGCTGACCGGTCGCCGAGGCAAAGGCATAAGCCGAGGGGACATAGGCAACACTGGCTTCGTCAAGATCAAACTCATTGTAAATAAACGGTAAAAGGGGCTGCGGCAACGCGGTCAGTAAGTGATGGGCGGCATGAGCTACAATGAAAAATGGCAGTGCGGTAAATATAAAAGAACGCTTCTTGGGTGCTGTTTCGGTAATAGCCGTATCCTTTCAAGACTGTTCTCAGCTCTTCTACGGATGCCATAGCGCCGTATTTTGAGATACGCATGGATTCTATGGCATGCCCTGTCACCAAGCTGGACAAAGTTTGATTATACTTATTATATATAGTTCTCCCACACTAACACAAATTTGCCGTGTTAACACGGGCGGTCAGTTTACGCTGCGGGGTCGGGCGCTGAATAAATAAGCCCAGCTAAATGAGCTTTGCTGGAATAGCTGACATCGTGTTATACTCGAATAGACGTGACCGATTATATTATCAAAGTAGAAAATCTTGTTAAAAAATTCGGCGAACTGGTGGCTGTGGACCACATCAGTTTTAACGTCGTTCAGGGCGAAATTTTCGGTTTTCTGGGTCCCAACGGGGCCGGCAAGACAACCACCATCAACATCCTCTGTACCCTGGCCCGACCGACCGCCGGGCGAGCCACCCTGAACGGCTTTGACGTGGTACGGCAGCAAAACCAGGTACGCCAGTCCATCGGGCTGGTCTTTCAGGACCCCAGTCTGGATGACCGCCTCACCGGACTCCACAACTTACGCTTCCATGCCATGGTATACAATATACCCGTATCCGTACGCGAGGAGCGTATCAAACATCTGCTGGAAATGGTGGAACTCTGGGACAAGCGCAATAAATTCGTGAACACCTATTCCGGAGGTATGAAACGCCGCCTGGAACTGGCCAGAGGCCTGCTACACTATCCCAAAGTACTGTTTCTCGACGAGCCGACGCTGGGGCTGGACCCGCAGACACGCAACCATATCTGGGAATACGTGCTGGAACTGAGAAAGCGCGAGGGAACCACCGTCTTTATGACCACCCATTACATGGACGAGGCTGAAAAGGCCGACCGCATCGCTATCGTCGACTACGGCAAGCTGGTAGCCATGGACACCCCCGGGAGACTCAAACAAAGTATTGGCAAGGACATTATATCTCTAAAAACCGAGGACGATGAAAAAGCCGCCGAAGAAATTACCCGGCGTTATCAGACCGAGGTCAGGAATGATAAAGACCACCTTACCTTCTCCATAGCCAACGGAGAAGAATTTCTGCCGGTTTTCATCAAGGAATTCGGCATCAAGATATCAAGCATCAGCCTGCGTCGCCCTACCCTTGAAGACGTTTTCCTCAAGCTTACCGGAAGAGAAATCAGAGAAGAGGGAGAAGCCGGCGACACGTTAAGGGCACATTTCCGCGAGCACGGCCGCCATATGCGCCGCTAAAACAGAGGAATGAATAATTTACTCGGGGTCTACACCATCTGGTATCGAGATATCCTCCGCTTCTGGCATGACAAGGCACGCATGCTGAGCGCTATCCTGTTCCCCATCATGTTCCTCTTCATCTTCGGCAGCGGCCTGAGGGGTTCTATCGGGGTGATGGGGGGCGGGATTGATTTCGTTCAGTTCATGTACCCCGGCATTATGGGCATGTCCGTGCTTATGGGCTCTTTCATGTCGGGCGTATCGATAGTCTGGGACCGGGAGTTTGGATTTCTGAAAGAGGTGCTGGTGGCGCCCATCAGCCGTATATCCGTCGCACTGGGAAGAACCCTGGGGGCCGCCACAGTAGCTACCATCCAGGGAATTATTATCCTGGTTCTGGCACCGATTATCGGGGTTTCCATCTCTATATGGACAGTCCTGGCGCTCCTGCCGCTGATGTTCCTGCTAGCGGCTTCAATGGGCTCAATGGGCATCCTGCTGGCGTCACGCATCAAATCCACAGAGGCTTTCCAGGCAATCATGCAGATGCTGATGTTTCCCATGATATTCCTGTCCGGGGTCTTCTTCCCCATGCAGGACCTGCCGGGATGGATGAGCGTCATCGTGAAAATAAATCCGGCTTCTTACGGCATCGCCACCATCAGAGAGGTGGTTCTGGGAGCCTCTCCGGATTCGCCTTTTAATATCATCCTGTTCGGCCACATAATGACAATCCGGGATAACATCGCCGTTCTGGCCGTCTTTGGATTCATTATGATTATCCTGGCAATGTGGTCTTTCGGCAGGCAGGACTGATTCGGATGGCGCTGTTCATTTGCCCTCGCTTCAGATACCGCCTATTTACTTAATCCCAGCTTTGCGAGTATAATTTAACCAAACTACGAAAACGGTATACAGCCCAGAATTCTTTCGGTGGAATATAATTAAACGAGGAAAAACTCAGATATTTCTAAAGGTATAGAATGGCAAATAAGAGGGCGGTAGTTACCGGCGGAGCTGGCTTCATCGGCTCACATCTGGCCGACGAACTGGTAAAGCGGGGCTATGGCGTTGTTATTCTTGATGACCTGTCCACCGGCAAGACGGAAAATATAGTCGAACTACTCAAGAAAGGCAACGCCGAATTCATCCAGGGCAGTATTACCGATTCTACCCTCCTCCAGAAGCTTTTTAAAGGCGCTCTTTATGTATTCCATCAGGCCGCGCTTGCCAGTGTCCCCAGAAGCCTGGAGGACCCTGCAAAAACCAATGAAGTAAATATAACCGGCACGCTGAACGTACTGATAGCCGCCAGAGACAATAACGTTCAAAAAGTTATTTACGCATCGTCATCCTCCGTCTACGGGGATATACCTACCCTGCCCAAGAGTGAGCAAATGACACCCCAGCCTCAATCGCCGTATGCCGTAACCAAGCTTACCGGGGAGTATTACTGCCGGGTATTTCAGGAGATTTACGGCTTTAAAACTGCCTGCCTCAGATATTTCAACGTGTACGGGCCCAGGCAGGACCCCGGCTCCGAATACTCCGCTGTAATCCCCCGCTTTATACAACAAGTTATAAGTAATGAAGCGCCTGTTATCTTCGGAGACGGCGAACAGACCAGGGATTTTACCTTCATCAAGGACGTCGTACAGGCGAACATACTGGCAGCCGAGAGCAACGCCAGCGGTATTTACAACATCGGTAAGGGTGAACGTATCACCGTAAACGAACTGGCAGAGCGTATTATAACAGTCGCCGGGAAAGACATGGAACCCGTCCACAGGGAGGCCAGGGCGGGGGACGTAAAGCACAGCCTGGCGGATATCTCGGCGGCTGAAAGCTTCGGCTATCAGCCAGGGTATAGTATAGAAGCCGGACTAAAGGAAACGTTTGACTGGTTCTTAAATGAATGATAATCCAGTATTGAATAAAGATATCGTCGGCGTTATCGGCCTAGGGTACGTGGGTCTACCACTGGCGGAGGCTTTTTCCCGGAGCGGCAGGGTAATCGGCTATGATATCGACAGCGCCAAAATCGAGAAACTGAAAAAAAATAATGAGAACAAGAATATCCTTTTTACCAGCAATCCGGCGGATATACGACAGGCCGATTTCATTATTATTGCTGTACCGACGCCGATAACCAGGGATAAGAAACCGGATTTATCTCTGGTGATAAACGCCGCCAGAACCATCAGCCAGAACATGAAAAAGGGCAGCGTGGTGGTGCTCGAATCGACCGTCTACCCGGGCGTCACCGAGGATATTATCAAGCCAATCCTGGAAGAACCGGGGTACAAATGCGGGGTCGATTTCAGTATTGCCTACTCGCCGGAAAGGATAAACCCGGGCGACGAGGAACACGCCCTGGACAAGATTACCAAAGTAGTGAGCGGCATGGACGAGGCAACCACGGAAACGGTGAGTCGGCTCTACGGGAGAGTCGCCCCCAGCATTTTCAAGGCTAAAGACATCAAAACAGCCGAGGCCGCCAAGGTGATTGAGAATATCCAGAGGGACCTGAACATCGCCCTGATGAACGAGCTTACACTCATTTTCCAGAGAATGGACATTGATATCAGAGATGTCCTGGCCGCAGCATCGACAAAGTGGAACTTCTACACATATTCGCCCGGCCTCGTCGGCGGCCACTGTATACCTGTCGACCCCTACTACCTCGTCCATAAAGCCGAAGAACTCGGCTATTCCTCCCAGGTAATCCTCGCCGGCAGGGCGATAAACGACTCCATGCCCGGGCATGTCGCCGAGATGACCATCAAGGCGCTGAACGACCTGGCGAAGGTAATCAAAGGCTCCAGAGTATTGATAGCCGGTCTGACCTACAAGGAGAACGTCGCCGACATCCGGCAATCACCGGTCAAGGATATTATCAAGGGACTGAAAGAATACGGGGTAGAGATAATCGGCTACGACCCGCTGCTAAGCGATATCGAGAAGGATTTCGGCATCCCGGCTGTTGACGACCTTCAAGACGCCAAGGATATCGACGGCGTAATTATCACCGTGACTCACAACGCTTTTAAGGAAACAGGCCTGGACGGTTTTAAGAAAATAATGACCAGTAATCCCTTACTGATAGACATACGGGGGATGTTCAGCAAAGAAGAAGCTCAAAGAAAAGGGTTCCACTATAGAATATTATAAAGCACCCGAGCCCTACCCTTATCTATAAAAGGGGGATGAATAGTGAAGTTATCGGTAATCGGCGCCGGCTATGTCGGCCTAATAACCGGGGCGTGCCTTGCCAAACTGGGGCATGAGGTTGTCTTTATAGACGTCGACAGGGAGAAACTGGAGGCGATAAACGACAGGAAAGCCCCTCCCATTTACGAGGAAGGACTGGAGGAACTGCTCAGTCAAATTCACATCGAGGGCAGCTCCGATTACGGGAAAATAGCCGACTCAGACGTGATTTTCATATGCGTGGACACACTTGCCGATGACGGCGGCTCCATATTCCTGGATAACCTATTAAGTGCCACCAAACAGATTTCTCAGGTACTGAGTAAAAGGGAAAGCTACTACGTCATCGTGGTCAAGAGCACCCTCGGCCCCGGTATGACGGAGGAGACGGTGATACCCATCCTGGAAGAGGGGGGCAGGAAAGCGGGGAAAGACTTCGGCGTGTGCATGTGCCCGGAATTCCTGCGGGAGGGACAGGCTGTTTACGACTTCATGAATCCGGCACGAATCGTCATCGGTGAATATGACAGCCGCTCCGGAGAGATGCTTGACCAGCTCCACCGCAGCTTCGACGCCCCCATAATGCACACCAGCCTGAGGACGGCCGAGATGATTAAGCTCGCCTCCAACGGCTTCCTGGCGACCAGAATTTCATTTATCAATGAAATCGGCAATATCTGCAAGCAACTCGGCATAGATACCTACGAGGTCGCCCAGGGCATGGGGCTGGACAGCCGGATAGGCAGCACTTTTTTGAACGCCGGCATCGGCTTCGGCGGTTCATGCCTGCCCAAAGACCTGAGGATACTGATATCGAGGGCGCAGCAGGTGGGATACCAGCCCGAACTCCTACGGAACGTGGCCGCCCTTAATGAGAAACAGGCGCTGAAACCGGTGGAACTACTCAAGAAACATATCCCGCTAAAGGGCGCTACCACAGGCATCCTGGGGCTGGCCTTCAAGCCGGGAACGGATGACGTAAGGAACTCCAGAGCGATAAAAATAGTCCAGACCCTGCTCGCGGAAGGAGCCAGCGTGAAAGCCTACGACCCGCTCGCCGTGGAGAACTTCAGGAAGCTTTTTCCCAACATCGACTACGTTTCCAGAGAAGAGGCCATGAACTGCGATGCCATACTGATACTTACCGAATGGGAGGAATTTAAAGAGTTGGACTACAGAGGAAAAATAGTTATCGACGGCCGGAGAATCGAAAAAGCCAGGGAAGCCAGAATCTACGAGGGGGTGTGCTGGTAATGAAAGCTCTGGTCACCGGCTGTGCCGGATTTATCGGTTCCCACCTCACCGACAGGCTCCTCAAAGAAGGCTTCCAGGTAATCGGCATAGACCGCTTCGCCGATTACTACGCCCGGGAAATCAAGGAAAAGAACATCGGTGGCGCGTTAGCCAACCAAGCGTTCGACCTGATAGAGCAGGACATCCTGGAGGCCGAGAATTTCCCTGAGGTGGACTATGTATTCCACCAGGCCGCCCAGGCGGGGGTGAGGGGCTCGTGGGGCAGTAATTTCGAGATATATACCAGGGACAATATCGAATCGACACAGAGACTGCTGGAATTCTACAAGGACAGAAAAATCAAGAAATTCGTCTACGCATCGTCATCTTCAGTCTACGGGGACGTGGACCTGCCCATGAGGGAAAGCAGTATACTAAAGCCCTTCTCTCCTTACGGCGTGACCAAACTGGCCGCCGAAAACCTCTGTTACCTGTATTACCGCAACTACCAGGTGCCCGTTATCTCCTTGAGGTACTTCACGGTATACGGTCCCCGGCAGAGGCCGGAGATGGCCATAAACCTGTTCGTGCGGGCGGTCCTCAACGGCGAAGAAATAAGCGTCTATGGAGACGGGAACCAGACGAGAGACTTTACCTACGTGGATGACGTTGTCGAGGCTAACATTTTGTCCGCCAGTCATAACGCTTCAGGGGAGGTCTTCAATATCGGCGGCGGCAGCAGAATAAGCGTCAAGGAGCTGATTCAGAAAATAGAAGGCATTACCGGGCAGAAAGCAAAGCTGGAACATATCGAGAACCAGAAGGGTGACGTCCGGGATACGCTAGCCGATAACACCAAAGCCCGGGAGGCACTGCACTGGCGGCCGGAGGTTGGGATTGAGGAAGGCCTGGAGCGCTATATAAGCTGGTTTCGGAATCAGTAAAATACCAAAAAAATACCTGAGCATATTTGGGGAACGGATATTGTCAATCCTCGGGAATAAAAAGGTGGCACGCTATATACTCAGAATGCTCATGCGTATTCACAACGCCTGCTATTCATACATAACGAGATTTGCCGTAATAGCTGAGTCAGGCATACATCCCAAGCACCGTTTGATGAACTATCACGGCTTCTTTACCGATAACGTTAACGCCGGGGATGTCGTACTTGATATAGGGTGCGGGAACGGATTCCTCACTTACGATGTCGCTGAAAAGGCAGGAAGGGTTACGGCGATAGACCAGAATGAAGGGAACATCCAGGCAGCCCGGAGAGATTTCAACCGGGATAACATCAGATATATCTGCGGAGATGCTACCAGATACGATTTCGGGGATAAATTCGATGTCGTCATCATGTCGAATGTTCTGGAACATATAGAAAACAGGCATGATTTTCTGCTGAAAGTGAAGGGGCTGGCGGCGAAATTTCTCATACGGGTACCCATGGTAAACCGGGACTGGCTGACCTATTATAAGAGAGAACTGGGGGTTGAATACCGACTGGATTTAACGCATAAGACAGAGTACACCATGGAAAGCCTCCAGGAGGAACTGGCGAAGGCGGGGATGCAGATTGAAAAAGCGTCAATTCAGTTCGGGGAAATCTGGGCTGTAGTAAAAAAGCTAAATGAATAACACGAAATATGAAATACTAAAAGATAAAAACCTAGCCCTCTTCTTCAGCTACGGCGTGTCCCTGAAAACATGGCATGATATAGGCATGATTGACAGAGAGGTGGCTATTTATAACGAGCTCAGTAAATATTTTAAACACATATATTTCTTTACCTATGGTGATAATGGCGACCTGGAATTCAAAAGCTATCTGGCCCCCAATATCACGGTAGTACCTCAAAAATTTATCCCTCATAAGACGATATATTCAGCTATATTATATTCGTTCATGCTTCCGGTGATTCATCGTAAAGTACTGAAGCACGTGGATATCCTCAAAACAAATCAAATGGCGGCATCATGGGCGGCGGCATTAAGCAAGCTTATCTACCGGAAGAAGCTAATAGTAAGAACGGGTTTCATGTGGTCGGTTAACTTTGCCAAGGAGCATCCGGGAAGTCGAAAGCTATGGCTAATCAAGAATATTGAGAAATTCGCCTATAAACTGGCCGATACCGCCGTCACCACTTCCCAAGGCATCTACAGCTATGTCGAACAGAACTACCACCCGCGAAGACAGAGCCTTATCACCAATTATGTTGAAACCGATGTATTCAAGCCGCTGAACAGGACCAAGAAACCGGGGTCAATATGCTTTGTGGGCAGCCTGTACCAGGCGAAGAATCCCCTGGCACTACTGGAGGCTCTAAAAGGATTACCCTACTATATTGACATTATTGGTGCAGGCCCTATGTCCGGTCAACTACAGGAGTTTGCGGCGAATAATGGAGTCAAGGCAAACTTCCTAGGCAATATCCCCAACCATGAACTGCCCGAGATTCTGAATCAGCACGAGCTGTTCATCCTGCCTTCTCTATGGGAGGGTATGCCCAAGACACTGCTTGAAGCCATGTCATGCGGTCTGCCGGTAATAGGAACAAGAATAACCGGAATACAGGAAGTAATAGATGACGGTAAAAACGGAATCCTGTGCGATACCGATTCGGACTCCATTAGTCAGGCAATCACCCGTCTTATGGAAGATGAAGAGTTGAAGAAGCGACTGGGAAAAAACGCCCGAAAGACTATCGAAGAGAGATTTTCACTGGAAAAGCTGGTTGATAAAGAACTGGAGCTATATACCGATTTATTAATGCAGGAAGAAAATACGGGCAAAGAGTGAAACTGAGGCACGTGGATGAAGATATTCGTAGTCAGCTCGGGACATATCCCATCTCAATGGGCACACAGTATAAACATCATAAAAACCGCCAATGCCTTTCATAATCTGGGACATGAGGTTGAGGTCCTAACTGTTGAGAGATATGAAGAGAAAAGGATGAAGCGGAAAACAGCGGACATAAGTTCATTTTACGGTATCAGCAAAGACCTAAAAATCTCGTATTATAAAGATAATCCACTCTTCTACTGGCAGGAGCTCAAGCCTTTTAGTTATGTCCCGTTGTTAATTAACAATATGACCGGGAACAGGATAAGATACATCTTTGACCCTGAGAAAAGAATCAGCGAATATTGTCGTAAAAACACTGTAGATTTCTGTTTCTGCAGGAGTTTCCGAGTTGTTCATTACAATATAAGGAACGAAGTGCCGACAATAATGGAGTGTCACTCTCAAAATACGGAGAATCCTGATTTGCAAAGAGTAATAAAGCAAAGTAATTCAAAATATTTCAGGGGGCTGGTAACGATTTCAGACATACTAAAGGATAACTTCGTCAAGGCCGGCGTCCCGGAAGATAAAATAATTGCACTGCAGGACGGCGTAGATGTTGAAAGTCATCAAAACCTGCCGAGCAAGAAGGAAACCAGGGAGAGAATCCGCCTTCCCGAAGATAGGAAGATAGTTACTTACTGCGGCTCCCTATTTCCTGACAAGGGAATAGAACATATTTTATTAGTCGCCGAAACCATGCCAGAGGTGCTTTTCCTGCTCGTCGGCGGCGGACCACCGCAGATAAAAATGTGGGGAAATTATGCTGATTCACGTGGAATTAAGAACGTTCAATTTGCTGGTTTTGTAGATAATAGCATAGTACCCCTGTATTTGAATGTGGCGGATGCATTGATAATTCCATATAAAACAGATCAAGAAATTAAGATAATGGATATCAATACGACCTCACCAATCAAATTATTTGAATATATGGCTTCAAGAAGACCTATTATTTCATCTAACGTCCCGGCAATTTCCAGAACGATCACACACGGAGTGGATGGGTTACTGGCGAAACCAAATGACATTGGGGAGTTAGCGTCTCTGGTAAAAGCGGCTCTAGAAGATAAAACACTGGCTGATAATTTATCCAATAATGCTTATAAAAGCGTTCAGAAATATGATTGGAAGAAACGATGTGAGACGATTCTGAAAGTACTTGTACAGTGAGTGTAGAGAGAACCGGGAAAATGTGCATGAAGCTTTATAATATCGCAGGGCGGTTAACACGTAATTACCTGTTAGGTAGAGATTTCTATAAAGAAGATATCTTCGTGGCAATGTGCAAATTCAGTGGGGTGGATATAGAAGAAGGAATACGACTGTCCAAACAAGAGAAGCGTCACACTCCTATAGCACAATATTTCAATAGTCTGACCGATTTTTCAGCTGAAAATGTTGCCAAAGGCTGGCAACGGGATAAATACCGGATGTTCCGGAATTTTTACGTTCACAGGAATGATGACTATTCTGCATTAGTCCATAAATTAAATCTAAAAACAGGCGAGAGACTCCTAGACTACGGGTGTTCAATAAGTTATTTCACATACTGGATATCAAAGAAGCGCAACGATATAGATATCACTCTGGCAGACCTGCCATCACCGACCTTTGATTTCTGCAAGAACTATTATGCAGAATCATGCAGTTTTATTGATATAACTCCCGATATATTTCCGCTAAAGGAGAATTACGATGTAATACTCTTACTGGACGTCTTCGAACATGTCCCGAATCCTCTGGAACTAGCGAAACACCTGGTATCGCACCTGAAACCAGACGGGCGTCTTGTAGAAACCTTTATTAATGATGAAGGACATACCAACAAGTCAAACCTGAGGACCGCCTATGAACTTCGAAATCAGACATTTGACTACCTCAGAGAGAACCTGACACTGATAGACGGCGATTATAAAGCACCATCTATACGTATACATAAAAAGGCTGACAATCCATCGAAAGACAACCGGAAGGAATCCTGAGCATGTGCGGCATAATTGGCGAGATATCCACGGAAAAAATAGATACTGAGAAATTCATACAAATGAGAGATGAATTAACGCACAGGGGGCCCGATGATGCCGGATTGTACATAAATCAAGAAGGAAACGTAGCGCTGGGACACCGAAGATTATCTATTATTGACCTGACTTCTTCAGGCCGAGAACCAATGTCCGATGAAGATGATAGCGTGTGGTTAACGTTTAATGGTGAAATTTATAACCATAGGGAACTCCGGGAGGAGTTAATTAAGAAAGGTCACAGGTTTAAGAGCCGAACAGATGCCGAGGTCATTATTCATTCCTATCAAGAATGGGGTATAGACTCACTTAAAAAACTCCGTGGAATGTTCGCTTTTGCAATCTGGGATGAGAAAACCAACAGGTTATTCCTAGCCAGAGATAGAATAGGAATCAAGCCTCTGTATTATTATGCAGGCGATAAAAGGTTTGTATTCTCCTCAGAGTTAAAGGGCATAATTAAAGATGTGAATATAGAAAGGAGGATTAATCCTACCGCTTTAAGGTATTATTTAATCTACCGATATATCCCCGCGCCTTATTCCATCTGGCAGGGCATATATAAATTACTTCCTGCACATTATTTGATATACGAGCAAAATCAATATACTGTTAAGAAATACTGGGATATCGAAGTAGATAATAACACCCCCGAACCCGGTTCAATCATAAAAAATATAGAAAAATTGCTCGAGGATTGTATAGACCACCACCTTATAAGTGATGTACCAGTGGGAGTGCTCCTCAGCGGGGGATTGGATTCCAGTATAGTTACCGCCATGGGAAGTAAACTAAAAGAGAATTTACTGACATATTCTATAGGATTTGAGCCAGAGGAATATAGCGAATTGCAGTACGCAAGGATGGTGAACAGCAAATTCAGGACAAAAAGCACGGAAAGAATCCTGTCTTCTATAGATATGCCACGCCTATTAGAGAAAATTCTATATCATTATGATGAACCCCTGGGAGATAGCTCTGTCTTTCCCACGTTTCTCCTGATGGAAACAGTGAGCAAAGAAGTCAAAGTGGCCCTGTCAGGTGATGGGGGCGACGAGACGTTTGCCGGTTACAACTGGTATTCAGATTATGATAATTACCGGAAATTCGATTCTCTCTCCAGGATTTTCAAAGCTGCATATTCGATGGTATCAAAGCTTTCAGATAACTGGAATAATAAACGTCTTATGGGCCTCAAGAATCGTCTCAAGCTATGTTCGGCTCACGGCCTGGAAAGATACCGCCTGATTATGTCACCTCGTTTTGAAGAGAATGAAATCAAAGAGCTTTTTAGCAGCGACTATTATGAACAAACCAATACAGATAACATCCTGGAAGAATACGCCGGAAACAATCCTATGACGGTAAAGGAGCTACAACGGCTGGACCTGCGTACTTTTCTGGTGGATGATATCCTGGTTAAAGTAGACCGAGCCAGCATGGCCAATTCCCTCGAGGTCCGAGTGCCATTCTTAGACCATTACATAGTCGAGTATGTTATGTCACTTGATTCCAAAGTGATATTTAACAAGAGAGTGAAAAAATATTTACTTAAGAAGATGGCAACATCACTACTTCCTCCAGAGATAATTAACAGGAGCAAAAAGGGATTTAGCGCCCCTATTGATGAGCTCGGTGTAATTGAAGACCACATTAATGTACTGAAAGATTCATACGCCGTGAAAGATGGCATACTCCAAAAGGAATTTATTGATAAGTTTATTCATTCTAATGATATTTATGTGAGAGCCAAGCTATGGTTGTTAATCCTTTTTGAGCTATGGTACAGAAAGTGGAGGGTAGGCGGTTGAAAGAAAAAGTCCTTGATTATCTTGCCTGTCCAGACTGCGCAAACGAACTTAATCTAGAGGTACTTGATAAAAAAGATGGCGAAATCAAAGACGGAATATTCATATGCAGGAATTGCCATGGCTATTACTTTCTAATTGATTACATCCCACGCTTGCTGCCAGCGGATATTGTCATGAAAAGCAATTGTTATACTAATTTCGCAGGCAAGTATCGTGAAAGACTGGGGAAACTGAATATGGCCTTAAGTAAAAACGAAAGTCATTTTACAGGAGACGATTACCAAATTCGATTGAAAACCATTGAGTATTTTGGATATGAATGGAAGAAATTCATGAACTGGGGTTGGCTTGAAGAGAATGAAATTCCAGAGGAAGACCGCATCAAGTATGCGGGGGGATTCATCTCAGACACAGTTAATGCATTCAAAACAAAATCCTTGATGGACAAAGATGACCTAGCCACAGGCAAACTAATTCTGGATGCGGGATGCGGAAATGGACGTTTTTCCAACCAGGCGGCCGAACATGGCGGGGAAGTACTCGGCGTTGATATTGGAACGGGAGCCGTAGAATCCGCGTATGAAAATACAACAGAAAGGGAAAATATCAATATCATTCAAGGAGACCTCCTCAAAATGCCTTTTAAGAAGAGTATTTTTGATACCGCATTCAGTATAGGTGTTTTAATGCATAGCGGGGATGCATATCAGGCATTTAAGTCTATTGCCAGCCACATCAAAACACGAGGGACTTTCACGACTCATGTTTACCACAAATTGAATCCCGTATGGGAGATTAATGACTTTTTACTCAGGAAAATCACGACCAACATGTCCGTGGAAAGCAATATTAAATTCGCCAATTTGATGGCCAAACTCGGGCGATGGCTCGCGAGAGTGAGGCTTTTATATGTCGCAAATCTTTTTATAAGGGTTCAACCGACATTAATACATATGTATGACTGGTATTCAGCGCCGATAGCCACGCATCACACCTACGATGAAGTAAAGAAATGGTATATTACAAATGGACTGGAAATAATAAAAACAAATGAATCAGAATCACATCTGCTTACCAAACCATGGGGTTTAACAGTTAAAGGGAGAAAAAAGTGACCGCAGATGGCAATAACATGGCAAAACAAGAAGTCCCATGGGAACAGAAGATAAACGAAAACACGGAAAGAAAGGTCTTAGAGCTGTGTAATATAAAGCCGGATGAAGATAATTCCGGATTAACACTACTGGACTCAGGATGTGGAAACGGGCGGTATCTTGAGGTCTTCAGGAAATATTTAAGTAATCAGAATCTATACGGTACCGAGGTTTCTGCCGATAGAGTGAAGGCTGTTCGTGATAAAGGATTTAATTGTGTTTATCTGGCTAGTGAAGCCGAGCTTCCTTTTGAGGACAATTTCTTTGATATAGTTTTTTCCTCCAATGTAATAGAACACGTTCAGAAAAATAACTATCATAATTATCTAAAAGAAGTACACAGGGTTTTAAAAAACAATGGAAGGTTTGTGGTAGGCACCCCAAATTATCCCATGAAAAGGTTTTATGACATTTTAAAGGCATTCAGTACCAAGATGTACAAATACTATTTATTTGACGACCCCACGCATTATAATAAACTATCTATAGGCAGACTAGAGAAAGACCTGAGTAACTATTTTCCTGAAGTTCAACTGGAGCCGTCATACATATTATTTGAGGATAAAATTAAAACGATAAGAAAATACAGAAACAAGCTGAGATATTTTGGCGATAAAATAAGCGGCTATTGTCTGAAGAAAGCGGGCGAAACTTAATGGCACTAAAGGATTTTGAGGTAACTTCCGCGGACTGGGACCAGTTTGATTGGGAAAGTATTGAAGAGATTCGCGGGAGGAATAGAATGCGGAAAGTAATGAAATATATTCCTCCCGATGGTTTACATCTGGACGTAGGTACAGGAAGGGGTGACGGAACCTATCTGGTTTCACAGAAGAAGAGGACAATCGGGATTGATTTTGGACGAAGGTCACTTAAAATTGCGGCCAAAAAGAATAAGAACCTTATCCAGGCTAACGCCTGTATATTGCCGTTTAAGTCTGGTATTTTTGAGAGCATCACCTGCCTGGATGTTATGGAACATATACCTGAGGCTGAGAAGGCTACGAGCGAAATATGCAGGGTGCTAAAACCCGGGGGACTCCTGATTATGCAAACACCAACGGTGGGGTTAAATAATCTAAAAGCAATGGCAAGTAAAATAAATTCCCCGTTTTATATCGCAAAATACTTTTTTAATAAGTTCCGGCACCGAAAATCCACTGCCAATACAAGACAATATAGCCAGCCTTACGATAAAGTAATGCCGATTCAGAGGATCAGAAACATGCTGCTGTTTAGCAATCTTACAATAACAGCGGAAAAGGCAATAAACTACTGGCACCCAAACCCGGTAATTAGAATTTTTTCATTTTCCAAGTTGTTTATATGCGTAAAAAGTAACCAGAGATATGGAACAAAATAAATTTAAGAAATTCATCAGGGCACGGAGATTATCACTGGATAATGTGATGTATAACATGACCAGGGGTAAAATAGCCAAACTGCCATATCCTCCCAGACATATCTCAATAATGATTACGGGCGCGTGTACAAACCAATGCGTCTTTTGCTGTCATCACTCAGTGGATTCAAAAAATGACCCGGTAAGCAAGCACTTATATAACCTAAAGTTTGAAATATCATATGATGATTTTTGTAAAACGGTTGACATGGCCTACGACGCAAGAGTTCCTCATATTCATGTGGTTGCTACCGGAGAGCCTTTTCTGCATAAAGACGTAATCAGGATGATAGACTATGTCATCGGGAAATACGGGGAAGTTTCTTTCCAGTCGAATTTTAATAAAAAAATATTCGACAAGAATAATTATATAGATGCCATTGCTGATAGAGCTAAATACATTACCTATATAACCACAGATATTCTATCATCGGACCCGAAAAAGCACGACGAAATAAAAAAAGGCTCAAAATATGAAGAACTGCTGGGGATAATGCAGGAGATAAGCAAGAAAGCCAAGATATTGTTCGACGTACATTTAATATTAACGAAATATAACTATCAAGACATGGACAAGCTCGTTGAAGATTTATATAACAGAGGAATCAATTTCAAGTTTTCCATCGTCAACTTATATCCCCATGATTTCAATGAGTTTACTTCTACCGATGCCGTTTATAAAACAAACGACATCGAAATAAAGAAAGAACTGGATAAAGTCCAGCATGTTTGCAACGAGCTGGGTGTACAGGTATCAATCCCCCAGACTTTCGAAAATAAAGCATCCAGATGCGAAGTATTCTGGAGTCGTTTACAGACCATACCTTCATGGGACATACCCAGGGAAAAATGGATAGGAAACGTGATACAGGGCGATTGCAATGCGGTTGTCAAAGGCAAAATGCGCTCATTCGGGAATATCTTTGATTATGACAATCTGTTTGAGCTATGGAATAACGAAACGCTTGTCAAGATTAGAAAGGATATAATCCATAATAAATACCCTGACGAAGAGTGTAAAAATTGCCAGAATTGCCCGGCGGCGGCAAAACATGCTACGAATGAAACCAAGTTATCTTGACCAGCTTATCAGCCAATCAATAAGACATTATTGCCGTTAACCGGAAAGGCCACCGGCTTTTTGAAAAGCAAACGAGGCCCGATGCTGAATGCAAAGCTCAGTGTTCTTATACCACAGGATTTTTCGTCGTGGCCGCCAGTAATGAAATCTTCAGACTTTACGCCGCCTGGCTCTGGTACAGCTGCCAGTAGTCTTTCCGCTTTTTCATCAGTTCTTCATGCGTTCCTTCTTCGATAACGCGTCCACGTGACATCACGATTATTTTATCGGCGTTTACGATAGTGGAAAGACGATGGGCAATAATAATCACGGTATGATCCTTCGCTATCTCATCAATAGCCCTCTGAACAGCCGCCTCGGATATGCTGTCGAGTGCGTTGGTGGCTTCGTCGAAAATGAGTACCTCGGGTTCTCTTATCATGGCGCGGGCAACCGCAATTCTCTGCCTCTGCCCACCCGACAACCTTACCCCTTTATCGCCGACCATGGTATCGTAATTACGGGGTAACTCGGTGACGAACTCCTGAGCATCGGCGTAGCCGGCTGCCCTAGCGACATCCTCTTCGGAATATCTCCCGGAGCGAAATGTAATGTTGTTCCCGACCGTATCATTCAGGATGAACGTGTCCTGGTCCACATAGCCTATTTTACTCAGCCACGAAGACAGTTTGTATTCTTTGATATTAGTGCCATCAATCAACACCTCACCCTTATCCGGCTCAAACAAGCGCAGTAGCAGATTGACGATGGTCGATTTACCTGAACCCGAGCGCCCGACAATAGCCGTGGTCTTGCCTTTCTCAAAAGTAACCGAAACGTCTTTTAAGATCCTGGCACGTTCATGGTAGGAAAAGCTGACGTCGCTAAATTTTATGAAAGATTTGAACCTGTCCAGTTCTTTCTGACCGTCTTCAATGAAAGTGATTTTATCCTGTTCTATAGAGCAAACAACTTCGCAATTGGGCAGGGTCGACATAATTTGCATCGTCATCAAACCCATAGTACCAACCAGAGGGAATAAGCGGAATATAGCAAAACCAAAGGTGCCGTAGGTGGGGATCAGGTCCATATAAGTGAGAGGGGCTACCAATTTGATAATCAGGGCGATAACACCTATGGCTATATAGAGTACCAGGAACAGGAAAGGAGTGGGGATATTCTGCCATACACTACGTTTTATGAAATGATACCAGCGCCTGTCAACGGTTTTGCCAAATCTGTCTTTCCAGGTGGCAGTGGTTCCGTATACTTTCACCTGCTTAATCCCGGTAATCATTTCATTCAGGATTACGTTGGTCTCCCTATTCGCTTTCATCTCGCCTCTGGCTGCATAGTATGATACTCTTCTGCCGAGGTAGCCTGTCAGGTAATGATATATAATCCCTACGGCGATAACGGCCAGTGTTCCCTGCCATGATAATGAGAATAAAAGAACGAGGACCGAAATGGATAGTATCGCCTGCTGTACCAGGTCAATTAAGGAAGTTACCATAATGGCAACCTGATGGGGAGCGGTGACGACATTGTAGAGCAGCTCGCCCTGCTGATGGTCTATAAAATACTGATAATCGGCCTTAATATATTTATCAAAAACTACTTCCTGGTTTCTCTGTACCAGCCTGGCGGCGAATCTTACTTTGTAATTGATAAAGACAAGCTTGGCGGCAAAAGTAACAACGGCGATTATCAAGAAGACCGCGCAGTAGCCGAGAAAGCTATCCTGAATCGGAAGAATATTTGCCAGCCAGTTAAAGAATGAGAGGACTATATTCCCCTCTGCGGCCGCGGCAGGAAACGCCACGGTAAGTATCGGGTAGATAGCAGCTACATTGGCAGCCTCAAGGACACCGGTTATTACGGACAGGATAAGCACTGCCAGAAACCGGTATTTATACTGCCGGAGTAAAAACCAGATTACATTGATACTCTTGAACTTCATTACTTCCTGAGCCGCCCACCGGTTCGTTATCTTTTAAAGCTACCACCCGACTTCAGACCATCCACCCCCTGTTCGCCAACCATCATTAGTGATACCATTCTATAGTATTACTGAGTTACCCTGCAAGGAACCTGGCAGCTTCCTGCTTACCCCAACCCGTCATTCCCGCGGATATACAAATGATACCAAGACGGTGGCCATTATTGAAAATCAGCAGAACGGAGAGGTAGAATGTTCATGTATAAAATAACATTCAACATGCTGATTTGAAGGATATGAAGAAAGAAATAGAGGCAAGAAATCCAAACTACAGGGAACGCCTCGAGATAGTCACCGATAATTATGACTATGACCCAAGTATCTTCATAATGAACGACCCAAAGAAGATGACATTATGGACGCTTTTTTGAAAGCAGCGATAGTGCCTCAGCTTACAGGAGCCTTACCGCTGCCTTCACGATGCGGCACCTGTATTTAGAATGCGTATTTTCTCAAGTCGTCAATGACAGAGGGACATTTAAGAATGGCGGATAGCCCAAAAATAAGCGTGATAATGCCCGTCTACAACGGGGAAAGATACCTCAGAGAGTCGATAGAGAGCATCCTCGGGCAGACCTTCACCGATTTTGAGTTTATCCTCATTAACGACGCTTCCACAGACAGCTCGGCCCAGATAATGCAGAGCTACGATGACAGCCGAATCAGGATAATAAACAACAGCACCAATATCGGTCTGACAAGGTCTTTGAATATGGCGCTGGAACTCGCTGAAGGAGAATATATCGCCCGACAGGATGACGATGACATTTCACTGCCGGAACGTTTTGAGAAGCAGATAAAGTATTTTGAAGAGCACCCGGAAACCGCCGTTCTGGGCACCAGCATTTACACCATTGATGAGGATGGTAAGATAATAGGAAAGCGAGTGATATCCGCCGACCCGAGCCGGAATTCATTTCATGGCAGCTTCTTAATCCACGGTTCTACCATGTATAAGAAGGATATCATCCGCAAGCTGGGAGGTTATAACGAGATATTCCGGTATTCTCAGGACTTCGACCTGTGGTTGAGGGTAGCCAAACACCACCAGATAAGGGGTATACCCGAGACACTCTACAAACTACGGTACCACCAGCGCAGCCTCCAGATTAAGTACAGAGATGAAGCCGCTTTATACCATCTGCTGGCTTTAAGGATAGATAGAAACGAGCTGGACGAAGAGGCATTAAAAGATATAAAAGACAACGGCATCATGAGTTTCTATTCACATCTAAATGTGAATGAGCGGGTATTCTACCACAACGCGATGGCCTTTGTACACGTAAGAAATAATAATATGAAACTGGCGAGAGCCGAGTACCGGAAGGCACTGGAGTTGAACCCGCTAAATTTCCGTAATCGTCTGAACCTTTTTCTGTCGTATCTCGGGAAATGGGCATGGACCGCCGCCCATAGAATCAACGAGGCTTTAAGATATCGCTGAACTTACCAGCAGGAATTAAAAAATCACGCCAATATATCTGATATTTATATACAGTTAAAGCTCATGATGCATCAGACAGATATAATATTCCGATACCTCTCCAGCACTACCTCATAGGCGTATTCCTTCTCAATAAGAGCACGCGCCTTCCTGGTGATTTCCTCAAGGTTCGGATGATTAAGGACTCTGCTGATATTCCTGGCAATACACTCGGGAGAATTGTCCTCCAGAATAAAACCTGTCTCGCCATCCTTAATCAGGTCTGGAATGCCGCCCACCGGGGTCGCCAGTACAGTCGTGCCACAGGCCATCGCCTCCAGCATTATGTTAGGCACGCCTTCCCGGTATGACGGAATTACTGCTATCCCTGTATCATTCAAATAGGCCGGCATTTTATCCGGCAAAACCCACCGGATCAGTTCAACCTTGTCCTGGATATTAGCATCGGTTACTACCGATGTAACCTGTTCATATAACTCGCCATCACCTACCAGTATCGCCCGGACTTTTCCACCTTTGAGTATCAGAGGCAGGGCCCTGGCCAGTTCGACAATGCCCTTTTCATGGGAGAAACGCCCGAAATAACCAATCTGATAGCTTCTTTCCGTCAGGTGCTTGGTCTGTCTAAAGAGGGCGGTGTCAACATACTGGTTCGCGAGGGCTATTTTTTGTTGATATTTTCGCAGTTGATAAAATTCAACCATGGACTCGTATTCCACCGCAATTTTAGATGCCTGTGAGTACGCCAGCTTCTCAATGAAACTGTATATTATCATTCGTATCCACCGGTTACTCAGGTCAATTGATAACATTCTTATTTTCAATTCAACCGAGCTTCTCCCCTCTATCCTGAGAACCGTTTTCTTCCGCAAGAAAAGCGTGGTGTACAGGACGGGAAAGAGGGGTACATATCCACAATAAAACATAAATAAATCAATATCTCTTAACTTCCTCAACTTGAAAACAATCTTCATCTCACGCCACAGGTGGTGCAGAGCTTTTATCATAAATGGTGCTTTATCAATATCTTCCGCTTCAAGTTTAGTCAGAGTAACATTGGCCGGCAGCCTTTTTTCATCACCAAGATAGTTGGCAGCCACCCAGGCAATCTCGGCCGAAAGTGGCTCGAGGACCTTTATTATTTTCAAATACGTTTCGAAAGTGGAGAGGGTTTTTTTACCCTGTAGCGTTATAAATCCAATCTTGAATTTCATCCTACCCCTAGCCAGATATTCTTTTCACTTCTAATAGCATCAGTACTGGTTCGCAGTAAAAAACTAAACATAGAATCGTGGCTCAGCCGGCAACATATCACTACAACCCGGTCTGTTAATAGATTGCATCCGAGTCCCCCGTTTGAACAAACCAGTGTGTACGGTTAGTAAGATATGCCTTTGATATCTTCGGCGTGTTGCTGCGGGCTACGAACCTTAGGCTCTTACCAGCAAAGTTGAGAGAGAGGAAGCCGCTTTTTCTCACCACTCTGTCCATTTTCTTGTTAGCTATCATGCGGCAGAGAATCAGATCCGGCTTTTCACCCCCGAAAAATTCAATAGCTTTGAGCATTAACGCCTGGGCTATCGGCTCATGTCCCAATGGAGTTACCAGTTCAAAGACATTACCGAATAACAGTCCAAACTGTTGCCCACACCTCAGAACCGTATACCCCATGACCTGACCGTTTTTTTCGGCAACAAAAATCGCATAGTCAACACCGGGAATATCGACATATCGCCAGTTCAGATATGTCATGTCTCTGACCACGGAAATCTCATAATCATTCGATACATTCTCCCAGAAATCATTGAAACGTTCATCGAATGATGAGACCCGGGTGATTGTCAGACCGTCGACCTCGGGCGGATAACTGGTTCGAGAAAATATTTTTACGAAGAAGCTCAGACCTGTTTCGCCAATCTTCAACAGGTACGTATTTGTAATTTTCTTCTCCAGGATATTCCTTAGATTTAGCGGTTTTATCAACGTACTGCGTGCATCAACTTCAAGCCATAATTTCCGGTACCAGGACGTCATCCTGTTCGGAAATCCATAGACAATCTCTATGCCCTGCTTTCCCGCCTCTTCAAAAACACGCTCGCTCAATGTAAAAAGCATCCCCCGGCCCCGATAATCCGGATGCGTCATGGTGTCTACCGATTGCGAGCCGGTAATAATCCGGTCACCCATTTTCATCTTTACGGGTATAATGGCATACTGCGCTACCAATCTATCATCAGCCTCAGCGACCCATATTATCGGACTCCCGGCTGGATTGTTCTGATACTTCCAGAGCCACCACTCCAGCCACTGGTCTTTATCATGCGTCTGACCGAACGCGGCACAGAAGACTTCGAAGATAGCTTCCTCATCGCCGCTCTTATAGGGTCTTATAGACCATGCCTGGCCCATATCTGTCCCCTTTAATAATAATTACTCGGAGGCCTGCCTGAAAATCTCTCCATTTGTCATGTAGCGGACTTCTTGCCTGTTAGCGATATAGGCGAGTAATCGCTCAAGTTTTTGCCAGCCATCATTATCTTCCTGGTCTGAGGAGTGCCCATACAGGTGGTATACCCCACCCACTTCCATAACGATATCAAACAATGATTTAGCCCGGCTTTCCCAATCAAAAAGCGAACGGGGATTCCACAGGCGGAATTTCCACCAGATTTTCAGTGCCATAAGCGGGGAATTGTTTGAAGCCAGCAGCGTAATGTGCCATTGATAGGGGTCTTCAGGTAAACTGAAACCCCGAGGCTCACACGTCCTGGCGCCAATAAAGCCACAGTCTTTTACCATTTTCTTGACATCATCATTATACGCCCCATACGGATAACAGAACATGGAAATATCATGCCCCAGCAGGTCCTCCAGGTATTTTTTCGAGTCCTCAATCTCTCTCCTAGCCTCTGTCAGGGAGACCCTGGTCAGGTCTGGATGGTTCATGGTATGAGCACCAAGCTCGGAATTTTGGTCCAGTTCTCTAAGATCCTTCTCGTCCAGTATACGCTGTGATGGTCTCCTGGAGATATAAAAGGTACCTTTGACACCATATTTCAGCAGCCGTTCCGCCAGCGAAAGGTCGGTAACGGTACCATCATCCCAGCTCGTGGTGACTATCAGATTCCTCTTCGCTAACATTGAAGTTAATATACTATGAAGCTCCAGTGTACCCTTTCCCACTCTTATAACTATCAATTACTTCAGCATAGAGCGCCTCATATTTCTCTGCCTGGCTGGCCAGGGACAGATTAGCCTCTATGTATTTTTTGGCTTTTTGTGTTTTAAGCTGAGCTTTATCGGGATTATCGAGAATATACTGTATCCTGTCTACCAACTCGTTTTTATGGCCGTATTCCACCAGATATCCGGCGTCAATCCTGACCACATCCTCACCGGCGCCCGTATTCTTACTGACGATAACCGGGGTATCACATAATATCGCCTCAAACGGGGTCTTGGAACTCTGCTCATATACAGAGGTCTGCACCAGTACATCCGCATCTACCATGGCCGATAGCTTGTCCTCACCGCTGAGAAATCCGGTAAATATCACCTTATTTGATAAATGTAACCTGTCTATCAGCTTTTCCAGAGAGCCCCGGTAACCATCGTCAGCACCCACCATGGCCAACACAACATCGCTCCTGAGTTGAGACAGCTCATAAAATGACTCAATTAAGAAATCAAGTCCCTTTATCCAGTGAATCCTGCCCAAATATAAAATAATATGCTCCTGCTTAATATCAAACCTGCGCCTGAAGAGTCCGGCTGATGGTAACCGGGCAAACTCGGCGGTAGCGAACGGCAGGGGAAGCTGGACGATTTTGTCCTGGCTCACGCCGACTTCAAGATATTGACCGGCCTCCATCTCATTCTGAGCGATAACCTTACCGGCCCCTCTCAATATCCTGTTGCCAAAAGAGACATCATATACCCACTTGAGTAATTGCTTTAACCCTCTATTACCCCGGCCAATTCTCAGGATAGCGCCATGCGCATCCATAATATATGGTATATCATATTTCCTGGCGTAATGACATATCACCACATTCTGAAAGCTGCGGTAGGCGTGGAGGTGGATAATACCGAAATCTCGGAGCTTTTCTTTAGCTTCGGCAATTATGCCCGGCATGACATGTATCCCCGATACATGGAACCAGCTATGAAAAGGGCAAACCTCCACGCCCGACAGGGAATCTATATATTCCCGGTCCAGCTCGAAGTCGCTGGTATATATGGTGACTTCATGCCCGCGCTGCTCTAAGGCTTTTGAGAGCGAGTATAGCGAATCCACGACACCACCGCCATGCGGCAAGGAAAAGAAATCAAAAGCCTGCAAAATTTTCATTTGTACTATTATACCAGAAGTGCGGAGAGGCACCCAATCGTCCACACAAACCATGAAGACAGGAAATATAGTGCCGGAATATAGTTATCCGGAAGGCTAATGGTATCACTGGCAGTATGAGACAGGCAGGCTTACTCTATCGGAATTTACAATTCGGAACTGCAGGCCCAACCAAGTTATAACCTGGCTAGTCCCCAACATACTCGAATATCTTGACTTCAGGTACCGATACTCTGGTTATCTTTATTTCCGGTAATATACCCAGGTCCTGGTACACGGTTGCATACTCTGAACTGTAGAGTATCTGGAAGTCTTCCACTGCTTCAAAAGATATGGGGCTGATAAACGGGTTAACGCCAACTATTTTCTGATTGGCCTCTTCATGGCCTTCCATATAATCGAGGGCTTCCTGATAGCTGGAGAATTCTTCTGCCTGCGTAATAACTCTATATATTTGACCGTCATCATCAGTCACCTCATCATAGGTGATTACCGTTGGTTTCTCCTTGCTTACAGCTTTACCATCGAAATTATACAGGCGGACACACAGAGTGTGATAGTACTCCGGATAGTAGAACTCCTTGACGATCAGACGCTCCTGATACGGTATGTAATAGATACCAGTATATATGTCCTGTGGCTGCTCCGCCCAGGTGACTACAGCCCAGAACTTACTGGTGGCGGTGGCACAGTCAATCACAACGTAGGATGACTCCAGTTCTTCCATTATCTCCATGGCTTCCTGATTTCCGGGCTCTTCGCGGGAAAGGAAGAGTTCAGCTATCTGCTTTATCGGCTTAGCCGGCTGGGATGGATTGGCACTGGGTATACGGTGGGCAGTACGCGTAATCCAGTAGCCATAATCCCACCAGGACGCGACACCATAGGCTGATTCAGGATATTTATATTTTTCCCCGCGAGGCGGTGCTTCGTAGAGGCTGTAATAGGCATCGGGGTCGCCGAACGGCTCCGGGGTATTGTCCTTCATCCAGAGGAGGGACTCCTGCCAGGCGTTGGAGGGAGCGAAGCTTGCTGATGAAGCAACTTCCTTCGATTTGCTGATGTTGGGATAAAGAACACAGAAGAAGACCGCAACTATGGCTAAGGCTGTCAGGGCAATATTCATATGGTACCCGGGAATGCCCCCGCCCTCTTTAGAACGCTTTTTCATCTTGCCTCTGGTGGTATCCGCAGGCGGCGCCTCCCCAGCTTCTTTAGTCTTGGCAAACAGTTTCTTAAGACCAGCCAGCCAGATAATCTGCCATGAGATGTAGGCTGAGAGCAGGGCGATATTAACCGCGAGGTAATAGGCGAAACGGCGCTGCGTCAGCGTAGCCACCCAGATTACGAGAGTCCAGACAAGAAAAAGCAACAATTGTTGCTCGTCGCGGCGCCGCCTGATAAAGAGCCAGACTAAGATGATGAATGATATAATGCCGAAGCCGGGAATCGGCCATGGTTTTATCAGGAAGAAGTTGGTGGTGAAGTTACCCCAGGCGACCAGTGTCGAGAAGCTGCCCTGGGGAGAAAGGAAGGGCTGCATTTCAAGAGTGGTGGCTCCCATAGCCCCTCCGGGAGCAAAAACCATCCCGAAGTTCGCCCACATAGCGTCAAAAGTACCCGGCGTAACGGCATAAAAAATACCAACGAACACGGCGGCAATCACGACCAGCGCCAGCGGGTAATAAAACAGCTTCAGCCCTTGGCGGCTAAAGAACCACGATATCCCGGACAATAACAACGGAATAAGCAAAGCAATAACCATGGAAATGGCGATGTCCCGGGGCGGTGAAAACGGCAAAAAGATGACGAGGGCAACCAGGAACAGTATGAAACCTGTAAAACCCAGATGTTCAGAGGATTTACCCCTCAGGTGGTCAATAATAAACTGGATTATGAAATACAATACAATGATAAAGACAAAGAGCAGACCGCCTATCCAGGTAATGAGGTACAAACCGAGGAAAAGGCCAGCCAGCAAGCTGTAGACAAGCGGCCTGGTAATTATTTTCCAGTCACGTTTTCGGAGAGCCTCAAAGGTTAATTTCTTCTGCCCGGCCGCCTTTATTGCCAGAATCAGAAAGAGGACCGCCACCATGCTGAACAGGGTCTCGGCGATATGCTGGTCGGCGAAGCCGAGTATGGAGCGCCCCATGAACTCACCGGGTAGAATAGCCACCAGGGCAGCCGCGATGACTCCCGCCCAGCGATTGAATAACGTCTTGCCAATGAAGTAAATGGGGATAATCGTCAGGGCGGCCAGGACGGCGGGGAAATACACGCCAACGACATTAACGGTATGCTGGGTAGGCGAACCCAGGCCGATTACCCAGACAACACCAGCCAGAAGCCAGTCAAAGAAATGAACGCCGATGACGTTAATGCCACCCGGATATATGAAAAAGGGGTCAAAGCTGGTAAGGCTCGGGAAGTTATGAACCAGATTGTCAACCAGGCGCATGTGGTAGTACGCATCGATACTGGTGAATTTTATCCAATCACCAACGAATACCTGGTCATGGGGTAGAACCGTCCGGAAAATCAGGGAAATGCCGAAGAATATGGCTAAAAGGGCACCGATAATAATTTTCGGAGTTAATCTACTCATAGTCTTTTTATTACTATCTGCATAGATAGCGACCCTGCGGAAAAACAGGTTTGGTAAATTATGTCATATATCCTGCGAATTAGCAAGGAGTCTAAATACCCCCCAACCTTATTAGCAAGCTCCCATTTTGGTTCAGGGACTTATCGCTGGTTCCGGATAGAATCGCAACACCAGGGGTCTGCGCATGGCTTTTTTTATCTCCGCCTCTCGGCGGGAAAGCTCCTCTTTGATAACCCTGTGCTCGACGAGCACCACCAGACAGTCCGCACCCCTCACAATTTCCTCGATGGAGGAGTATTGATGGTCGGCTACCAGCGGGTCATAAGCCGTCACCTTATAGCCGTCATCCTTGAGCAGTTCAATAATCTTGAGAGCCGGACTGTTCCTGGTGTCATATGTGTCCGGTTTGTAGGTAATGCCCAAGGCTATTATCTTTGGATTTCTGATATCCTTCAGGACACGGCGGATTCTGGCAGCGAGCTTATGGGGAACCTCATCATTAATAAGACGGGCGGTATGGATAAGCCGGGAATTTACGGGGTCAATTTCCTTGATAAACCAGGGGTCAACGGGAATGCAGTGGCCGCCGGCGCCGATGCCGGGCTTGAGTATGTTCACCCTGGGGTGTTTATTAGCCAGGTCAATGGCCTGCACAATATCCACCCCTAATCCATCAGCCACAGCGGCGAACTCATTAGCCAGGGCGATACCCACATCCCTGGAGGTATTCTCCATGAGCTTTACCAGTTCGGCGGTAACATCATCGGTTAGATAGAGTTCCCCTTTGACAAAGGAAGCATAAATCTCCCGCGTCATTTCCGCGGCTTTGCCGTTGAGTCCGCCGATAACCCGGTCATTATGAACGATTTCCTCAAACACCTCGCCGGGGAGAATCCTTTCCGGGCAATGACACAGGAAGATATCCTTACCCAGTTTGAGCCCTGTCTTTTCAAGAAGAGGGGCAATGATATTACGGCAGGTCAGCATGGGGACGGTACTTTCGATGATGACCAGATTGCCGGAGCGCAGGTACGATAAGATGGACTCCACGGCGCTGATAACCTGTGAAAGGTCAGCTACCCTTTTCCTTTCATCCAGCGGCGTGGGCACGGAGATGATGAAGACGTCCGCTTCGCAGGGGGTTTTTTGTGCATGCAGGTTTTCCCTCACGGCGGGTTCCTTAAAGATGCGCCTGATGTCATCCTCAGCCAGGTTCAGTACTCCTTCATTGATGGCTTTAACCACGTTTTCCTTGATGTCAACGCCGATTACCTTGTAGCCAACACGGGCCAGCATGATAGCCAGAGGCAAGCCGACATAACCGGTACCCATTACAACGATTTTCTTAGACACTGCCATATACCTCTTTCTGCCATTCGATAGTCATGGGAATACCTTTCTCAAGGCTCACCGTGCTTTTATGTCCCAGCTCACGGACCGCCCGGGAAGTATCCACCCGCTTAAACAGAGTGGTATCCGGCTGCGCATCTTTATACTCCACCAGGCTATCATCCCTGCCAAGATATTTCAGGATGATATCTGAGGCCTGTTTCATATCGTGTAGCTCACTGCCGGCGATGTTATACACCGCGCCGGGCTTGAACTTCCCAGCGATATTGGCGAGTGTCCTGACCGTATCATCGATATAGGAAGAGGTACGCCGGTGCTTGGCATAAACGGTATAAGGCAGATTATGGAGGGCCCGGTAAATGAACACGCAGATAGCGCTCCGGTACTCGGAATAATATTCTCCAGGGCCGTAGGTGTTGAAAAGCCTTACCCGTACCGTTTCCGTGCCGAACCGGTCGGCGGAGTTAAGGACCTGCATCTCGTTGACCCATTTAGTCATAGCATAGTCATTCATCTGCCTGATGGCGGCTTTGTCCATCACGTCCTCGCTCATAACCTGCCGGTAGTCCCCGTAAACCTCAGAACTGCTGGTAATAATCATCCTGAACTTGAGGCGTTCCTGCATCCTGATGATATGCTTGGTGCCAACGGCATTCGTACGCCACAGGTTCTCGTAGAAATCCTCACCGTTCCGGCGCCCGAACTCCGCCGCCAGATGATAGACGTAGTCAAACTGTTGTGCGGTCAGGAGATTTTCGACCTGGTGAAACTCACCAACATCACACCTGATGTAGTTGGACTCACTGGAGTGTACCCTGTCGGCAATCCAGACTTCATTTCCCTTCCGCTTTAACTCCTCCACTAACGGCTTACCTACCGCACCCAGACCACCGGTTACCAGTATCTTCATATCTTCCCCTCCAGTATGTCAACGATTCTTCTGCCGGCTTCTCCGTCACCAAAGGGATTATCCCAATCGTTATCCCTATCAAGCATTATCCTGGCGCATTCGAGGATACGTTCCGGCGAGGAACCAGCCAGTATGTTGGCTCCAACGTTAATGGTTTCCGGCCGCTCCGTATTGTCTCTCAGCGTAACACAGGGGACGCCGAGGATACAAGCCTCTTCCTGAACGCCACCGGAATCGGTAAGAACCAGCCTAGCATGGCTCTCCAGCTGCAGGAAATCGAGGAAGTCTACCGGCTCAGACAGAATAAGGCGCCGGGGTCGAAGCCTGAACTCCCTCATCATCTTCCGGGAACGGGGATGTACCGGATAAACCACCGGCATTTTGAATTCAGCCGCCACTTTTCCAAGGCCTTCCAGAATAGAGGCGAAGCGAGCCTGGTAATCTACATTCTCCTGCCGGTGCAGGGTCGCCAGGGCATACTCCTTCGACCGCAAACCCAGCCTGTTGATGATACTGGAACTACCCCTGGATATTTCCAGGTTTTGATAAACGGCATCAACGATGGTATTGCCGGTTATGAATATCTTTTCCTCGGGGATACCTTCTCCCCGTAATATTGTTTTTGACATCTCGGTAGGAACAAACAGAAAGTCGGAGCAATGGTCGACCAGGACACGGTTTATTTCTTCGGGCATATTCCTGTCATAGCTTCTCAAACCGGCCTCAACATGCCCTACGTCTATATGGAGCTTGACAGCGGACAGAGCGGCGGCGAGAGTGGAATTGGTGTCACCTTCTGCCAGAACGACATCTGGATTTTCCTGCTGCAAGACCCTTTCCACACCGACGAGTATTTTACCCGTCTGCTCAGCGTGAGATGATGAGCCGACCTCCAGATTATATCTGGCCTGGGGCAACTCTAACTGGTCGATAAAAATCCTGTCCAGGTTATAAGAGTAATGCTGACCGGTATGGAGGATGAAGTAATCCCGCTGCCGTTTTGCCAGTTCCCGGATAACAGGAGACATCTTGATTATTTCAGGACGTGTCCCCAGGATAACAGCAGTTTTCATCGCAAAACTTAATTCTCCTTGTGGTAATTATAAGGAGTGCCGGCTACAGGGGTCAAGGTTGTATGAAATCGAGAAGTGGCGAAAGTGTGTCCGGGAGAAATATATAGTCAACGAAGGGCATGAACAAAGAGATGCCTGAGTCAGCCCACGGAGCTAAGACTTAGTGAGGCACTTCTACTACCAGAGTGGTGCCCTTGCCCGGTGCCGAGTTCACTTCAAAAGTGCCACCCAGCAGCCGCGCCCGCTCCTGCATCCCGGCAAGGCCGAGCCTACCGCTGCGAGGAAGGTCTTCCACTCCTCCCGATAGCTCAAATCCACGACCATTGTCACTGATGACCACCTTGATTTTATTATCGGCGATATCGATGACCACCTGTACCTCTGAGGCCTGAGCATGTCGGCTGATATTGTTAAGCGCCTCCTGGACTATGCGGAACAAGAGCAATTCGATTTCGGGTGGAAAACGTCTTTCACCACCCAGTATTTCCAGGTTCGCATTTATCCCATCGCATTCTTGCAGACTCGTCGTTAGCGACCTCAATGCCGGTATGAGGCCTAAATCGTCCAGTAGCGGCGGCCGCAGAGCTTTAATGTACCGGTACAATCCCTGTACCCCACGGTTTAGCTGAGCCTGCAGGTCTTTAAAGAACAAGACCTCATTTGATGCAAAACCATGTTTCTTCCGAATGAAGTTATCCAGTTGCCGCGAGAGAGAACCCAGGACCTGAGCCGTGTCATCGTGAAGCTCCCGGGCAATGCGTTTCCGTTCCTCTTCCTGAGCCCTGGTAATCTCCTGTAAGAAATAGCGCAGGTTATCCTCGGCGGTCCTGCGCTCGGTAATGTCTTCCAGGGTCTCTATGGCACCTATGATTTCTCCATCATTATCCCTGATAGGGCTTGCCGTAAAATGAAGCCACTTGCCACTCCTGCCAAGGTCCTGGAAAAAACCCTCGGCCTCATAGGCACCATCAATAAGATTAGATTTCTTACAGGTGCTTCCATAGTATTCTTCAATCTCATCCGCGGATGCCCCCGATACTACCAAGTCAGCCATAACCGGCCTTTTTTCAGTGTAAAATGCCTTCCACTGGCCATCCGTCCCGATTATTCCCTCCCGTTTCACATTAGAAAGAGCCTCAATGGCCGTGTTCCAGTAAGTAACCTGATGTCGATTATCGATTACAAATGAGGGAATGGAAGAACCATCAATAATTTTAGCCAACATTTCTGAAGTCAATATACCCTGAGTCATACGCAGCACCCCGATATCTAAAACGAAGGTAAGTGCTAAGCCAGTTCGTCGAGGGTGAGCCAGCCACGTCCCACCGCCTGCATCACGGCCTCGGTGCGGGAGCCGACACCCAATTTATTGAAGATAGTCCTCAGATTTCCTTCAATGGTACGCCGGCTAAGGTGAAGCTCATTGGCAATGTCCTTATTGCTCATGCCCCTGGCCGCCAGCTTGATAATGTCTATCTCACGTTCACTGAGGTGCTCAGCGGGTCTGGCCACGCGCGGTATTTTGTCGGGGAACCTGAGGCGATTCAAGACCTTGCGGGCAATTACGGGGTCAAGCACAG
>CAZPQB010000002.1:35108-103431 GCA_964588605.1 uncultured Dehalococcoidaceae bacterium
TGGACAGCTTTAATAGCCCGGCTCAGCTCCTCACCACTGGCCGTCTTTAACAGATAACCAGCCGCCCCCGCCTCCACCAACCCGAAGACATACTCATCATCATCGTAGGCGCTAAGTATCAGCACCGCCGTGGCGGGACGAATCAGCTTAATCTGCCTGGTAGCCTCAATGCCATTAAGTCTGGGCATGGCGACATCCATGATAACCACATCGGGTTCCAACTCTCCGACCAACTGTACCGCCTCCTCGCCATTGCCGGCCTCACCGATCACCTCAAGATTGCTCTCGTCCTCCAAAAGGCGGCAGATACCCTGCCGTGTTATCAGATGGTCCTCCGCCACAAGAACCTTAATAACGCTCATAAAACCACCCTTAGGTTATTATACGCAATTGCATAGTCAGCTTCAAGCGTAAAATACCTGAGCTTCAGAAGAGAGTAAATGCAGAAATACCTAGGTCATTCTACTTATTCGCTGCCTCTTTAAAGGTGAAACATGATGTGTAAAATACCCGGCGATAAAGGTGATTCTTGCAGTAAAAACCAGCGTGATGACGGATGGCACAAGGGCCTTGGAGATTGTACGCTGAAATCAGGAAGTTCGTGAAGGAGGTCAGCCAATGGATCTGGTTCTTGATTTTCCCAAAGTCAAGGCTGTCGTCGATAGCTACACGGAAAAGGTAGATTCGTTAATAGACAGCTACGCCGATAAGAAGGAACAATTGATATCCCTGCTACAGGATATTCAAGCCGAGTTTAATTATCTGCCGCGTGATGTGCTGATACAGGTCAGTCAGAAGCTGGATATTCCCCTAAGCCAAGTATTCAGCGTGGCCACTTTCTTCCGGGCATTTAGTCTGAAGCCGAGAGGACGCCACCTGATAACAGTCTGTCTGGGCACCGCCTGTCATGTAAGAGGAGGCCAAAGACTGGTCGACAAGATAGAAAGGGACTATGGCATAAGACCCGGTGAAACAACGGAGGACGAGAAATTCACCCTGGAGACGGTCAACTGCCTGGGTTGCTGCGCTCTCGGTCCGGTGGTAGTCGTTGACGGGAAGTACGAGAGCCAGATGAACGCCGACAAGCTCGACCGTGTTCTAGAAAAATACGAATAAATTGCGAGGGGTGCTGATATGGTAGAGCAGGTACGAAAGCTATTAGAAAACAGAGTAACCAGTGTTGCCGAGCTGGAGGCACTACGTAAATCAATACTCCAGAAGAGAGACCAGAGCCGGACCTGCATATCGATATGTGGCGGTACCGGTTGCCGCGCGGCAGGGGCTGAGGAGATTCTTGAAGCTTTTTATGAGGAAATCGAAAAGCGAGAACTCCAGCTACAGGTGGAACTGAAGGAAACAGGCTGCCATGGTTTCTGTGAACAGGGACCGATTGCCGTCATTGGACCGAAAAAGATATTCTACCGCCGGCTGAAGCCAGAGGACGTCCCGGAAATTATCTCGGAGACCGTGCTCAAAGGCAAAATTATTGAACGGTTGCTCTATGTAGACCCGACCACCGGTGAAAAGATTACCTACGAAGCCGATGTTCCATTCTACAAGAGTCAAACAAGAGCCATTCTCAGTGCCAACGGAGAGATTGACCCGACAGATATTGAAGACTACATCGCCCGCGGGGGTTATTCCGCCCTGTGTAAAGCCCTCTTCCAGATGTCCCCGGAGAGTGTCATCGAGGAGGTAAAAAAGTCAGGGCTGCGCGGGAGGGGAGGCGGCGGCTTCCCAACCGGTAGAAAGTGGGAATCCTGCCGCCAGGCCAGCAGCGACATTAAATATGTGATCTGTAATGCCGATGAAGGCGACCCGGGTGCTTATCAGGACAGGAGCCTGCTCGAAGGTAATCCCCACGCCATCCTGGAAGGAATGCTCATCGGCGCCTACGCTATTGGGTCGCACCGGGGCTTTCTGTATGTCCGCAATGAATACCCTCTGGCGGTAAGGCACGCCAGGATAGCGATTGAGCAGGCCATGGATTACGGACTGCTGGGAGAGAATATACTGGGCTCCGGCTTCGATTTCACGGTAATGATAAATAAAGGGGGCGGCGCTTTCGTCTGCGGCGAATCCAGCGCACTGATGGCTTCCCTTGAGGGAAAGATAGGAGAGCCGAAAGCCAAATACATCCACATGTCAGAGAAGGGCCTATGGGATAAACCCAGCCTCTTAAATAACGTCAAGACCTGGGCTAATGTGCCGCTGATAATCAACAAGGGAGCCGACTGGTATACGGGGTTCGGCACCGCCGGCAGCACAGGAACGATGATATTTTCGCTGGTAGGTAAAATTAACAATACCGGCCTGGTAGAAGTGCCCATGGGGATAACCCTGAGGAAAATGATCTACGACATTGGAGGAGGTATCCCCAACGGCAAGAAATTCAAGGCGGTACAAACCGGCGGGCCATCAGGCGGCTGCATTCCCGAGCAATATCTCGACACGCCCGTAGATTTCGATGAGCTGAGCGAGCTTGGCTCGATGATGGGCTCGGGGGCCATGATAGTAATGGACGAGGATACCTGCATGGTCGATGTCGCCAGATACTTCATTGAATTCCTCAAGGGAGAGTCATGCGGCAAATGCGTCCCCTGCCGGGAAGGACTAAACAGGATGAGCGAGGTGCTGAACAATATCGCTCACGGAAAGGCCAAGAGAGAAGACCTGGATACGCTGGAGGACCTGGCCGGTATTCTCGGGGACGGCGCTCTCTGCGCTCTGGGAAAGACCGCTGCCAATCCAGTGATGAGTACTCTCCGCTACTTCAGGGATGAGTACCTAGCCCATATTGATGATAAGAAATGTCCGGCCGGTGTCTGCCGCGAGTTAATACAGTACTCTATTGACCCTGATAAGTGTGAAGGCTGTGGCAGATGCTTAAGGTCATGTCCAACAGGCGCTATCAGCGGGGAGAAAAAGCAAGTCCACACGCTTGACCCGGAAAAGTGTATCAAGTGCGGCGCCTGCTACGATGTTTGCAAGTTCAACGCGGTAATAAAAGTGTAAAGGGAGGTAATGAAATGACAAAAGTATGGATTAGTGGTGAAGCTTCTATTGATGTGGAGGCTGCTGATGGGATCAACGCAGTTAACTTAACGGTTGATGATAAAGAAATTGTGGTGTCCGGAGGCCAGACTATCCTAGAGGCGGTGGCCCGCCTGCCCGGAATAGGTAATATCCCGGCTCTATGCCATCACCCGGCCGTCAAGCCCTACGGCGCCTGCCGGATATGCACCGTTGAGGTAAGCGAGGACGGTGGTTCCAAGTTCCGATTCGTGGCCGCCTGCCTTTACCCGGTAAAAGAAGGCCTGATAGTAAAGACCAATACGGAGAAGGTAAGGAAGCTACGGAAAGGGATAATTGAGCTCCTGCTGACGAGATGCCCCAACGTAAAGAGGATACAGGAACTGGCCGAAGAGTATGGAGTTGAGAAGCCGAGGTTTATCCTGGGAGACCAGGACTGTATTCTGTGCGGTTTGTGCGTGAGGGCCTGCCAGGAGATAATGGGGAAGTCGGCAATAAACCTGGTCAACCGGGGTATCTACAGGGAAGTGGCGGCTCCTTTCTATGCTTATGAACTGGGTGAGGAGTGCATTGGCTGCGGCGATTGCGCCTTCGTCTGCCCCACCGGCGCTATTGAGATGGGTCCTGACGGAAAACCCGTACTTCCCAAGGTAAAGATACCGTTTGCCGAAATCGAAGCGATGATGAAAAAGGAGACAATAACTACTTCCTGAAGTCAGGTTGGCGATAATAACCATTAATTATTTTTAAACAGAAAGGGGGATTACGACTTAACATCAATCCACAAACGAAGGGGCTCCAGATAAGGCTCAGTATCCCCATTCTTATATAGCAAAAATTCTATCTTTTGATTGTTGCCTGCCTGATACAGGGTGAAAGTTACCGTTTCCTCATATTTCTCATCCTGTTCGAGCCTTACAGGACCTACCTCATCATCCTTTATGCCATTCAACAACACCTCTACCCTGTAGCTCACATCCTGATACTCATGGTTAACAATACCTATAGTCACGTTACCTTCTTGCCCCGTATTCAGGGTTTCCGGATAATCCGCATCCCTATCCTCTGACCCCAGAATATAAAACTCGGTGAACTTCTGCCCAACCTTCGGCTTGGCTATAGCATAACTTACCACCCCCAACACCCCTAATACAGCGAGCACCAGGATAATGGACAACACCCTACTCTGGATACCTTTTCCCCAGTTGAACAGTACCATTGTAAATTCAATACCAAAGCGCTCACCCTCCGGTAGCCTCTTCCTCCTGAGCCACGCAACAACTGTCATGATAATTGTAAATGACCCTATAGTCCAGAGTATAGACTCCAGACTTATTCCCCATGTCGTACTGTTTATAATGAGTCCAATGACTGTCACTACAGCAATGCTTAATCCAAAACCGAAGGCAACCCTCCGAACACTGCCTAGCCCCCCTCTCCTTGGGAAAAGGGCTGCCACCAACGCATAACCAGGGAAGAAAAATATGAACGGCAAACCAAGAATAATACGCAGAATGTTGGAGGGGAAAAAGATAATAGCAAGTATCAACACTATAACCAACAGGTTCAGTAATAAAAGCTCATCTGTAATTCTTATCCTCAATGACAAACCTCAGCGCTTTTGGACAAATTGTTGAAATGATAGAATAGTACACGTATATAATATAATGTCACATACATAATAGGCAAGGTAAGGCCAAAAGAGAGAGATTTTAATGATCGTCTAGCTTGGAGAACAAATGGTCGAAGAGAGTGTTCATAAGATTCCCAATCTCCATTATGTGCTGCTGCCACTCTTAATCGCACTGGCATTCTACCTCTCTTTTATACCGCACCAAGGTCACGCATACCCGGTACATCTTGACGAGTGGCTTCAGATGGGATTCTCAAACGAAATAATAAGTGAGGGCAAAGTACTCGGGCTTACCGACCCGTTTACAGGACAGGGAACACACGGCAATCAAATCTATGAAGTCGGTTCTCATTTGTTCTGGGCCATCTTCCACCAGATTAGCGGCATTTCATGGCTGACTATCGTCAAGTATTTCCCGCCTATCATTTCCTGTATTACCGTGCTGCTGGTTTATGTCATGGCTCAGAGAAAGGGCTTCGGGCTGGAGGCGGCATTTTTTACATGCCTCATCACGACTACCATTGGGCTTCTGGGACCCGGATTTCTCGTACCGGTAGCTATGGGGCTACCTTTCATTGTTCTGGCTATTTACCTCGCTTTCAACTTTAAGACTATTGGTTCTTATATCGCATTGCTGGCGGTGGTCGGATTTCTGGTATCATTACACCCACCAACAGCAATCAACCTGGTTCTTATTCTTATCCCCTATATACTGCTAGGTCTTAAAGGCGATTTTAAGCATAGTCTAATATTAGCAGTAATATTAGCCGCGCCTTTCCTCCTGCCCTTCCCCTGGATAGTTGACCAGCTCTTACCAACGGCCAAATCAATGCTCACCCAGCAGTTCGCGCCAACTCATGTCGATATACCAAGAATGATAGCATTATATGGTTATCTTCCTGTCCTTATGTGTCTGCTGGGAACCTTTGCGCTGGCATTGAAGGGGGGGAGGAAAAACTACGGTCTGGTATTAGGTTTATTGGCTCTACTAGCCATGCTGGCAGTCTTTTATACCCTTCATTATGGACAATATTTTGTCTATATTCGGGGACTAACGGTTATGATGCTGATGATAGGTATTGTGGCCGGTGCCGGTTTAATGTGGGAGAGAAAACTCAGGCTACCAGACGTGATTGGTTCCCGATGGAAGGTGCCACCCATCCTGCAGAACGTTGGTCATATACTATGTGTGATTATTGTCGGATTGACACTGTATATCGCTATCCCGGCTCGCCAGAACATTCCTTATTACTACTGGATTGACCAGGAAGACTACGAAGCCTTTATTTGGATAGCAGGAAACCTGGATGATAGGTATAATCTGGCAGTCTTCGACCCATATAAAGGAATTCCCTTCACTGCCATCACTGGGAAAATCGCTTATGCTAGGGTAACTGGACTTCCTTCAGCCACCAGTGCGGATGCTAGCAGATTTCTGGGAAACGGCTGTGAAGATACCGCATTTATGAGAGATAATGGCATATCCATCGTTTATACACAGGGGGAATGCCACAACCCTGATTTGGTAGAAGTAAGAGACAACGTTTACCTGCTGAAGGAAGTTATCCCACCCGAGTGACAATATATTTAGCCAGATGGGTTGATAATAGTATAATATTGGACATTTGACAAATTTACTATTATTCTATATAATACTATGGAATATGCGAAGTATACCAAGATTGCCTAAGTTGAGTAAGAGCGGAATGAGCGAGATTTTAGATAAGCCCAAGCTAACGTTGGTAATTTGTGCCATTAATGAAGAAGCTAATCTATGCTACGTGCTGCCTAAAATCCCTCAATGGGTAGACGAAACACTGTTAGTCGATGGGCACTCCACTGATAACACGGCGGAGGTAGCTAGGAAACTTTGCCCTGATATCCATATTCTATCTCAGCCGGGGAAGGGCAAGGGAGATGCCCTAAAATATGGTTTTGAGCAATCAAGCGGTGATATTATTGTTACCCTTGATGCCGATGGCGCCACTAATCCAGAGGAAATTCATAAATTCATTCATCCATTGCTAAATGGCTATGACTTTGCCAAAGGCTCGCGATTTCTACAAAGTTTTCCCCATAACAAACCCTGGTACCGAATTTTAGGTAACTGGATTATTACGATAACCTTCGATGTGCTCTTTCTCAGAAAATATACCGACCTCTGCTCAGGTTATAATGCCTTTTGGAAGAGAACTTTGAAGCGGGTGAACCTATGGTCGGCTGATGGATTTGAAAATGAACCCCTTTTTAATTGCAGACTAGCCAAGAAAAAAATCAAAATAATCGAGATAGGCCACTTGGATGAAGGAAGACTCACGGGTGAGGTTAAGGAACTAAGCTGGCGGCAAGGCTTCAAAGCGATTAAGACCATAGTCAGGGAACGCTTTCATGGTTGAAACACCTCATGTATCTGTCATTATCACTTCTTACACTGCTAAGCGATTAGGCGATATCTTCGAGCTACTGAACAGCATCAAAGCTCAAACATACAGCAATATTGAAACTATCTTTGTTGCCGAGCGCTCAAGGGAGCTTTATGACCGAACTAAAGCCTATGTTCAGGAAAATGGCATCCCCAATGCAAGAGTAATTTTCAATGATGGCGAACTGGGATTATCAGCCGCCAGAAACCTGGGCATTAAAAAAGCAATGGGAGATATCATCGCTTTTGTTGATGATGATGTTCTTATCTCGCCCGACTGGGCTGAGGAGATGATAAAAACATATGAAGACGACTCTGTTATTGCGGTGACTGGCCCAGCTTTCCCGCTGTGGGATGATGAATCGGCAGCTTCCTGGTTCCCTGAAGAGTTTTATTGGATAATGAGCTGTACGGCATGGTCCGCCTGGGACGACATGAAAGAGGTAAGAAACGCTTGGGGGATGAATATGTCGTTTAGGCGAGAGGCCTTTGAAAAAGCTGGACTATTTACATCCGATTTCGGCCTTTGCAATAGTAAACGGACAGGCTGGGTTGACCCTCCCTCCGAGGACGTTGATATGTCCCTTAGGGCAAGGGCGAAGACAGGAAAGCATATATTCTATAATCCAAATGCCAAGGTAAGGCACAGAGTATATAATTATCGGATTAGTCAGAGTTTCATTAAACAACGAGCTTACAGCGTAGGGTATCAACGGCGTATTCTGAAGAAACTTTATCCTGAAAATGGCAAGGATTCAGACCTACTAAGTCAGGAGCACCAGCTCTTAAGGCGTATTCTTACGCGGCTATTCCCCGATATAGCCAGACAATTTTTTACCAATCCGGTTATTGCGTGGCGTAAGCTTCAGGTCAGTGTTACCGTGCTATTTTCTGTTGCCTTAGGCTATTATTCTTATCTGTTGCCCAAACCTTTGAGGCGAAGCCATAACCTGGACCATTCCTATTCAGCACCTGAACGTGATTATAAGCCGGCTAAAGGAGGAATTTACTACCAATGAGCCATGATTCAAATTCAACCAGCCTTTTCGTAACTGGCGGTGCCGGATTTATCGGCAGCCATCTGGTAGATAGACTAATGACCGATGGTAACCGTGTGACAGTTTACGATAACCTTGTCTCGGGGAAGAAGAATGACATAGAGCACCACATTGGCAAAGAGGGGTTTCAGTTTATCGAGGCCGACCTCCTGGATTTCGGAAAACTGAAAGAGGCAATGGAAGGGCATGAAATTGTCTGGCACCTGGGAGCTAACACGGACATACCGGGCGGGAACAGAGTCACCGACCTCGACTTGAGTAACTGTACCGTAGCTACCCGCAACGTTCTGGAGGCTATGAGGGCCAATGGTACAAATAAAATTCTGTTTGCCTCGAGTGCCTGCGTCTATGGAGATACCTCACCTTACCCTCTAGATGAAACCTTCGGGCCTCTTCATCCGATAAATCTCTACGGCGCCGGGAAGCTTGCCTGCGAGGGACTAATCAGTGCTTACAGCCATCTCTTTGGCATTAAAGCCTGGATGTTTCGTTTTGCTAATGTAGTCGGTGCCAGAATGGGGCACGGGGTTATCTACGACTTTATTCAAAAGTTGAAGAGAAATCCTAGGGAGCTGGAAATACTGGGGGATGGCTATCAGGAGAAGCCATACTTTCTGGTTGAGGATTGTATTGACGGCATGCTCTGTGCTTTCCTGAATGCGGATGTTCAGTATGACGTTTTCAACCTGGGTTGTGAATCATTTACTACCGTTACCACGATTGCCCGAATAGTAACCGAAGAGATGGGGCTGGTCGGTGCGAAATTTAAATATACTGGTGGTAAACGCGGCTGGCCCGGTGATGCGCCCGTAATTCACTTTCAGGTAGAAAAGATTAAGAAGCTGGGGTGGACGGCTAAAAACACCTCCGATGAGGCTGTGCGCATTGCCGCCAGACGGCTTCTGGGGAAAGCGTCATGAAGACTGTGGTAACCGGTGGAACCGGGTTTATCGGCAGTCACCTAGTAAAGAGACTGCTCGAGCGAAACAGGGAGGTTATTGTCGCCAGCGACCTGTTTCGGCTGGGCACGGAGAACCTGCTCAGCCTGGGCATCAAGCCTTCCGATGTGGAACTGTGTGGTGCCGACCTAGCTGACTACCAGCAGGCATTGGAAGCCGTGGAAGGGGCAGATAGCGTTTTTCACCTAGCGGCCAGGGTGGGCAGCCTTGAATACCTTCATGGCAGTGAGATGTCTGAGCTCGTAGCACTCCAGACCAATCTGTTAATAGACGCTAACGTATTCCGGGCTTGTCTTGATAAAAAGGTCAAGAAACTGGTGTACGCTTCAAGCTGCGCTGTTTACCCTATGAACCTCCAACATCGTCATGGTGCCGTCTTTTCCGAAAATGACCTGCGCCTAGATGGAGAATCAGGGACAATCGACCCTGACGGTGGCTACGGCTGGTCCAAGCTCATTGGAGAGATACAACTTGAGTGGATGAAGAATATTGATATCGGCATAGCCCGCATCTTCAATATCTACGGTGAAAACGAACCTGTTGAGGCAGGAAAGGCGCATTTGATTGGAGACCTGACCCGTAAGGTGATTCTCAATCCTCGGAGTGAGCTTAAGATAAGAGGTGATGGTAATCAAACCCTGGATTTCCTTCACGTCTCGGATTGTGTTGATGCCTTACTCAGGCTTGAGGAGAAGGCATCTAATCCACCCACTATAGCCAACATCGGCTCAGGCAATGCGGTTAGTATCGGAACTATTGCCGAGAAGGTAGCGCAACTTTCGGGAAACAGTATTGAAATAGTCTATGACGCTAGCAAGACCACCGGGCCTATCTCACGAGCCGCAAATATAACCAGGGCCAAGGCGCTGTTGGACTGGCAGCCCAGGGTAAGTCTGGACGAGGGGCTAAGGCTTACCTATTTATGGGTAAAGGGAAGGCTCGGAACAGGTGGGATGTCTGCACAATAAAACCAATCATCTGCATTCACCATATTCCCATCGGTCAACTCAACTGGCGCTTCAGCCTCACTGCCACACCCCAAAAAGGCTTTTCTCCCGCTTAAAGTGGTTATGTATCTCAGGTGTACTTAACGTGCTCTCCGCAGGTAGAACCTATCTTCGCCGAATTTTACGCTTAAAATCATTACAGTGTCAGGCGATTAGTGTCGTCTAAATGTGATATAATCCCTTAGCTCTCTGAGCGAGGCCAGGAGTTTACGAAGGATGAAAAAGAGGATTGATTGCACTGTCATTGGCGATGCCATGATTGATGTGGTGCTGCCTCTGTCCGATGTCCAGGATATATATACCCTCACTCAGGGTGGAGTCACCAATACCAAGATGAAGATATCACCCGGCGGGTCAGCCAACATAGCCTTCTACCTCGGCAAAATGGGTGGCAGCTCCGCCTTCGTTGGCAGGGTGGGAGATGACTACTTCGGAAGACTATTCCTAGATGACTTGAAGAAAAATAAGATAATAACGAATGTTTCCATAAGCAAAACAGAAAACACTGGCGTGGTGTTCGTCCTGGTCTTCCCGGATGGTGAGAGATTCTTCATTGACGATAGGGGGGCGAATGCCAGCCTTCAGTATGAGGAGGTTGCTCTTAATCTAATACAGGATTCAAAATATCTCTTCTTCAGCGGTTATTCCTTTCAAGACGAAGGAATTCTGAACTGTATCCGAAGGCTACTTGCCGTGACTGCTAAGGACACGTGCATCGTATTTAATCCTGGCGCACCCAATCTAGCCAAAGAGTTCAGGGAATTGTTTAGCAGTATCATTCGTGAGTACGTAAGCATCCTTATTCTGAATGAAGCGGAGGCGGAATACTTAACTCGACGCAATGCGGCAGACAAAACGGTGGATTACCTGCTTTCTCTGGCAGATACGGTTGCCTTAACCAGGAGAGGTATGGGAAGCATCGTAGCCAAGCAGAATGAAATGTATAAGATTGAAGCCAATGCCACCAGAGTTGTCGACACCACCGGTGCCGGGGATGCGTATGCCGCCGGATTTATATATGGACTTACCCGCGGCTGGGATATAAAGTCGGCGGGAGAATTCGCTTCAAAAATAGCTGGAGAGGTGGTCAGTCATTTTGGCGCCAGATTTGATTTCTCCCTTAACCCGAATCATTAAACAGAAGGCTTTTACCCTCGCAGGTTGAAGGGATGGGAAGGTTGAGTAAGTCCAATACCGTAGGTGTTACATCAATGAATTCCGCTTTCATCTGCTGCCCCTTATTGTATGAAATATCCGGCGAATAAATGATAAAGGGTGGCTTATCATAGCTAGCAAAGGCATAACCATGCATGCCTCTCGGTGGCGTTCTCCGCCGGTAGAAATCCGGGAAAAACACCCTCTTCTCTTTCAAAGCGAACAGCAAATCCCCGTATTCAGAGCCAATTTTATCTATCCCGAGTTCCTTCAATTTCGGCTCATCAAGAATTATACCTTGTTCGTTATTGCCCAGTGCTTCCGTTACGAAATCTTTAGCTTTCTGGTTGCGGAACCAGAGATTCGCCACCGTGGAGTTAAGGAACACGATATAGTCCTGCCGTATCTTAACCGGAAGACTTTCGAGCGCGGCCATAAGGTCTACGTGCTCACTGACCGGCGTCATACCGTGGTCAGAGAAAATAATGAAGTGTGTCGACGGGTTCATTCTGGTTCCCGCCGTCACTACTTCCTTCACAATAGCATCGATTTCTCCGAGTCTTCTAGTTACTTCCTCCGACTCAGGTCCATATTTGTGTCCGAGTCTGTCAAGAGAGCCCAGCCTGAACAAGATAAACCTGTCATCACCGGTCAGGGCTTGGAGAACGCTTTTCGTAATCTGTTTCTCAAAAACACTTTCGTAAAACCCCGATACGAAATATCGGATCCCTTGGTTACTCAGCTGTTCGAAGAGGGTTAGCACCCCTTCAATGGGTTGTTCGTCGGTTAGCCTTTTTCTCTCCTTGATATTGAATGAGTCCATAAGCTCAAGTGGAATCAGGTTGGGAGTCCCCGGATTGTAGCCCAGGATTCTGCATACCACATACCTGGCATACTGGTTCATGATATCGTGCGGCACGATGTCACAAAGCCTCAGCAGCCATTTCAAATAGGCGGGTGAATTGCCGGACTCCCTGAAAACGTAGTCGCACCAGATTTTATGGGTGTTTACACTCGTGCCGGTAAACGCCGATGCCCCGATACCGGCGAAGGCGAACAAGGGCTCCAGATTGGTATGAAGCCCGGAGCCGGCCATCTCGCAGATGAACGGCGTCTTCATGGGTACGACGTATCTCGAAGAGAAGGCATCCAGCCATATCATTACTACCCTGTTCATTGCTTAACCCCAGCCGTAGAATGTATCGAGGAAAATTCTATCTGCCCTGATATAGCAGTCAACCGCTTCCTGCCATCGTTCTGCATCGCTGGTACCCTGAATTCTCACGGGATAAAGATTGCCTAAGCTTTTGACGAAAGCACTAAATAAATTCTCATCTAGAGTGCCATCCTCATTCAGGCTGAACAAGAGCATCAAGCCCGAGGTGCAGACCTTAAAGGTCGGGAATTCGTTCAATGCCTTCAGGTATAAAATGCCTTCTTCCTTGCGTAGCTTGAGCACATATTTCAGGCAGAAAAGTCTCTGATAGGCGATGTTAGCCAGCCTGGCCAGAGGTTTATTGGCTATTTTAAAACGCTGCTTCAGGTAAAAGTAAGCCAACTCGTCGACGAACTCCTTGTTCATCCGGGTATTATACATCTCAAAAAGCTCGGCCAATCCTTGTGTTTTTACTCCCGGGTAGTGCTCCATGAAGTATCCCAAGATTATCCGGAGGTCTTTTCTGGTCTCAAACCAGAGTTTCACCGGATCTACAGGCTCGTACTTCACTTCGCTGGGAAACATTTTAAAATCGGTCATATATACTATCTTTTCGGTAAGATCAGGGATTTTCTCTATCAGGTCAGGGAGCAGTTTTTTCAACGATTCCTTTATCACCTTCGCCCTTTCGTGATATGTCGGGCGGTATATGCCGGCTAGAATGGTTAACAGGACACCCCCGTCGAGATAGACCCGGTGGCACTCGTGAATAAGTGTCTCTTTGTCTTCACCTGTGGGTGGCTCCCGCAGATATGCTGATGAAAAACAGGCGCATAAGCCGGGCGGCTTTCTTAGTAGAAAGCGAATCCCGTTCCAAGGGGAGAGGTCTTCCGGTTTGAGAGGAACCTTTTCTCTTATGTCTTCACCCCAGATGAGTTTACTGGCCGCCTTTATCTCATAGGTTTTTGCATCCCGGAAATACAGTAAATCGTTAAGCGTATACTGAACCAGAGACACGCCGGAACCCATCTCCATAGTAACTGAATCCAGGGGATTGGTCCGGCCGAGACGCTTATGGATGTTCTTGGACATCTCATATATTACCGAAGGCGGTATCTTCTTCTTCACCACAAGCAGCGTGTCGTAGTCTTTAGAGAGGATGACCTCGTTATCTCGTATTCGGGCGCTTCCCTCTCCCCGGCCGAATCCCCCAAAAAGGATAATAGATATTGGCTTGATGATTGTGCAAATTTCTTCACAGATTATCTTTAACTCCTGCTCAATCTTTTTGTCAATTCGCTCATCTTTGATTTGTGTATAACTCATCTGTCTCTTCCTTTAGCCTAAAGGCTTCGAAGCGATAATTACTATTCTATAGCCTCTTTTCAGTGGTTTAGCAGCGAAGTCGATTATCGAGGCGACCATTCTCATGAACGCATTACTTATCATGCATTTCTCGGCATGCAGAGGTGCGCTGCCGACTTGCTTTATTTTAAAACCGGCCCGGCAGAGCAAATCGCCTAGAGTTCGCGGAGTGAAATAATAAAGATGTACGGGAGGATATAACAGACGCTCCAGGGGCAGGCGGCAGGCGGTTAGTCTGTAGGCAAGGTTTGAAATGGAAGTAATCAGGCTGTCGTGATTTGGCGTCAGAACATATATTAGCCCACCGGGCTTGAGAACGCGAAAAGTCTCAGCTATGGTCATCGCCGGATTCCTCAAGTGCTCAATAACGTCCCACATAGTAGCTACGTCAAAGTGGTTGCCCGGTAAACCGGCTTCTTCCAGTGTCCCCGTAAACACATCCAGCCCGAAGACCTGCTTCGCATAGGACGAGTCACCACGCGAAGGTTCCACACCGGTTGCTTCCCAGCCGCTTTTTTGAGCGATATCCAGAAAAACCCCCTTGGCGGAGCCGATATCAAGCAGCCTTCTACCCGGGGATAACCTCATTCTCCCTATCTCTTTGAGAGATTTCTCCCACAGTATAACCCGGCAATCATCCTCTCCATAAGAAGCGTCGTACTTGCCAGTGGGCCCCATGGCGGCATCCCCGGCCCTGTTGACGAAGGCAAACAATTCGTCTTCGTTCAGCTCTGCGGCTATCCGGCGAAAGACCAAGCCGCACCTGGCACACTTCATTAACGAAGTGAAACCCCAGTCGAAGAGTATTTCTTCAACCTTGTTGTGGCATACATTACATATAATTTCCTTCTGCTTCACCTTCTAACCTGTTGGCTTCTCCTTGCACAACTCCTCATAAACCTTGACGGTTTCCCGGGCGCACCTCTCCCATAAGTATAATCCAGCTCTTGCCAGAGCCTTTTTCTTTAGATTCTGCCTTAACCCGCCATCGGTAAGGACATGGTACATCGCCTCGGTGAGGTTATCAGAGTTATGAGGGTCAACGGCAACTGCAGCATCACCGGCTATCTCAACCATACAATCTATGTTTGAAGTTACTACGGGGCAGCCGCAGGCAAGCGCCTCGACGAGTACGTGGGGAAATGACTCTTTAAAGGAAGGCAGCACGAATAAATCGGCAGCATTGTATAGCTTGGGCAAGTCCTCGTACCGGGTAAAGCCCGTGATTACTACCTCGTCCTCCAGGGCGAACTCCTTAATAAGCTTCAGGACTTCGTCGAATTTTCGGGCTGGCTTGCCGACGAAGACTAATTTGTGTTCCATACCTCGCTTCTTAAGTTGTGCAAATGCCCTTACTAAAGCCGGACCATTTTTTACCGGTCGGTAGGCACCGACGTGCAGTATATAGGGCGTCTTTATCTTATATTTAGTTAAAAGCTCGTTTTTTATATCATTAAGTTTGGGCAAGGGCATATATATTTCATCTATTCCTGAAGGGATTACCTTCACTTTCTCTTCCGGAACGCCGAGAAATTTCACTATTTCCTTTTTCTCGGCTTCCGATTCGGTGATAATAATATCCATCCTTTTGTTTACTAGTTTAGCAAGTCTTACTATATAACGTGATGGCAGAGGATAATATTGAGGGTGCGTTACCGCTCCTAGGGTGGTAATCAGACAGACATTTTTCGAACCGGTGGTAAAGAAGGTCAGAGGCGGGTTAGAGTGAGTATAATGGATGACATCGAGCTTATACCTTCTCAGGAGTAACGGCCTGAATATGTCAGCCAGCGAAGCCGACGGTATATTCTCCTGATAAAGTCCCGGCAGGATGATTTCCTTTCCCTGTTTATATAGCGGGTTCTCACTCTTCCTGGCATGAATAAGATGAATCTGGTTGGGGTCATGTAGCGTGAATAAGTTCTTGATAAGGTTGGCAAGGTATACCCTGACACTTGACTTTGTGTCGAGTGGGTCGGTAATAATGCCTATTTTTAGCTTATTCATTGGTCCGGTATCACTCCCCCAAAATACGCTTGATTCTGAGTATTTTATAGGCTCCCGTCTTCATCAAGAGGTTATAGGCAAGCTTCTCAATCGGGAACTTGAAATACAGCTTACGGCACCTCAGCGCTGCTACTTTTCTGGCTCTTCCGGTAATAAAGCGGAAGCGCAACCGGACACCCTGCAAGTTGCCGTAAAAGACGACGTTATTGATAAAGCGACTATCATGTTTAATCCAGGGATAAGCCATCGGGTCGATTATAGTCTCACTTCGTATGTAAGGGCTTTTTGCCCATTCCTCAACTGCTATCGGCTCTTTCATACCCAGCTTCAAGCATTTCAGATATAATTCCGAGCCGGGGTACGGCCGGTAAACCTGAGGACCCAAAATACGGAATGAAAATGAATCATCTATCTCTGCTATTTCTGCAATCAAACGTAATGTTTTAAAAATGTCCTCTTTCTCCTCCCCAGGGAGGCCTGTCATGAAGGAGAAACTGGCTTTCAGTCCCACTTTATGGAGAAACCGGGCCGCATCAAGGGTCTGTTCGATAGTAATGTCTTTTTTTAGCAGTCTTAGGATTCTCGGAGAGCCGGACTCTGCCCCGATTGCCAGCATCTCGCAGCCGTTTTGCTTCAACCTTGCCGCAAGGTCAAAATCTATATAATGCGGATTTAAATAATTGGCGCGCATGGTGGCATACCACTTGAACGTAAAGCCCTCCCTTTCTATTCCATCTATAATTTCCCTTATTCTCTCCTTACTGGTGAAGAAATTCTCGTCAGTAAACCAGATGCGGTCTACACCTAAATCTAAAAGTTGCTTAATTTCCCTCAATACTAAATCGCTACGCTTATCTCTGTACCTGTTTTTCAAAACGGAATTGATACAGAAGGTACAACGGTGTGGGCAACCCCGCCCTGTCTGGAGGTAAACGCCACGCCCGGTCAATTGAGCTATCTCGCTAAGTTTGAGCTTGCTACCGGGTCTTATATTTTCCAGTAGTTCCCATTTAACAGGTGGGAGCTTATTCAGGTCCGTAAATGGTCTCACTTCGGTTGTAATAACCTGCTCATGATTATCTGATTTGAATGAAATACCTTTTACCTTTGAAGGTTCTTTTTGTCCTTCAAGGGCTTTAAGCAATTCAAGAAGCGTGATTTCGCCTTCATCACGCACAGCGAAATCTACATATTTACATTTGGCTGTTTGCTCCGGAAAAAGTGAGGGATGCACACCTCCCCATATGATGTGTATAGATGAGTCGCGTTGCATTATATACCTGGAAATTTCTAGAGCGCTTGGAAGCTGGGCAGTCATTACGCTTAATCCGACGGCTAATGCCGGGCTTAACACATCATCCAGGGCATCTAGAAAGTCTTTATCATGCCTGAAGTTATTTGCGTCCAGTATGGTCACTTCATAGCCATGATTAACCAGATAGGAGCCGACATACAGAGGGCCTACCGGAAAGCTTAGTGCCGGCAGTCTCTCCGGCAACCTGGGATAAATCAATATTACTTTTTGCCTGGTTTGTTTCTCCATGCTCATCGCCTGCCAAGCCTCATAGCGTTCTTCATCTTTCGTCCAAGAGGGTCTCATAGACTTGAATACGCCTCTCAATTACTTTATTCAGGTCATTGTTCTCCCGGACGTATTCAAAGCCCCTCCCCCCCGCCTCTCTCCAGCGGTTATTCTCCAGTAAATATTCAAGCCCGGATTTGAAATTACCGTCCCGAACATGGTAGCCAAAGTTTTTAGCAAAGTCATCGGGATTTACTGCACTGAGAATGGCGCACCGGCAGGCGCAGGCCTCGATAAAGGCTTGGGGGAGGCCCTCATGGACACTGGTATTAACCAGAATCCAGGCCTTTTGCAGAATTTCTCTTTTCTTCTCTTCATTTACCACGCCGGTTGTTTCCAAATTGGGTATTGCGGAGCACATCTCCCGTAGTTCTTTATCACGCTCCAAATCCACGGCTTGCCCCATGGCGGTGAATTGAACTTGTGGAAAACGCCTGGCCAGGTCAAAAAACAGTTCCGGACGCTTCTTTTCCCCCCAGTGTGCCAGAAAACAAACAATTGGTTTTGCAGACTTTGTTGGCTCTTGTTCAGAAATTTCGACCAAGTGTGGCATAAACAGAGGAGGTGCCTTGAGATCGTGCATTCTCATGACCTTAGGAAACAGATATTTGGCTTCGCAGAAATAGACATCTCCCTTCGAAATGGTCCTCTCTGCAAGGTAAGGGCGAAGATACATGAGATAGGGATAATAGACAATATACGGAATTTTTAGGTTATATTTCCTTCGAAGGTTGGCCAGTTTCGGATCTACTTTCATGACTTCCTTAAAATCAGAATTTTCGTGTGGGTCTGCAAATATGATAATATGCTTGCTATTCGAGGTAGCCTGTGTTACAAAATAAGAAAACGGCATGTAGGGATCCCAGATCTCATATATGTCAGCTTCAGGAAGCCGAAAGAGAGATTGAGAAAAAAGTATCTTTGGCGATGGAAAAGGGAAAGATAACACGGTCATTCCTTCATACTGTTCTATCTTTCTTTTTCCCTTGATCTGCGGCACCAGCACATAGATTTCTATTCCTCTCTTGACAAGCTCCTGTCCAACAATTCTATTTAATCTGCTATACCCGGTAAAGGGTGAAAAGATTTCCGAATTGACAAAACATATCCTCATAAATTACACAGTCCCTTCTAACTACTCTTCCTTCACACCTAGTAAATTCGTATATTCCCGACCAATATATGCTTTTAGCAGTGAATCAAAATAACAGGGCTCAATAATGCCTGTTTCTTCATTTAAATCATGAAGTTTAAAGCCATGTTCGGTAAGGTTCCTCAAGAACGCCTCCGGAGAATAGCCAGCCCCCGTCAGAAAATTTGGGTTGAATTCGGTAACGAGCTTCAGATTTCGGGTTTTCCTTATAAGATTCTCCATGCCCTGAAGCGCCACCATTTCCGCTCCCTCTATATCCATCTTGATAAAATCAATTGATATATCTTGGCCTCTAAAAAACTCGTCCAAGGTTATGCTATCAACAATTACATATCTCTTTTTTTCACCATAGTGGTCGTATATATTATGGCGACCGGTATTGTAATCGTTTAGAAACAGCCTTACCTGTCCGCTCTTATTTGAGACGGCCTTCTGTATTGGGACAATATTTTGATAGCCGTTTATGGTTATGTTTTTTATAAGAAGGGCATAGGTAGCCGGCGCAGGCTCAAAGGCGAATACCCTGCCTTTTTCACCAACAAGCTTGGCAGCGAGGAGGGTGTAGTATCCGACATGAGCGCCAAGGTCCAGGACAGTCATTCCTGGCTTGATTAACTGTTTGAATAACGGTAGCAAAAGTTTATCACGAGAATCACTGAACAAGGAAGCACCATGGGCAAGGCGCATATCTATATCCCCCCGTTTTACATACATACGGATACCTTCAATCTCAATAAGTTCGATTTCTGCGGGTCTAAGATGTACAAACAGAAATTTGAAGACTCTCTCGATTAGGGGAAACCTCTTACTTATCCCCGTTCCCCAAAAAAGCTTGGCCGTTCTTAAAAAAACTGAAAACATGGAATTACGTAATGTCATAAACCTCCTATGTAATACCAAGTTTCCGAAAATTCTTTAGTTCATTCCTCAAGGTAAGCCAACTGTCCCTGGCATCCATCATTTCATTCCTATATCGGTAAACCTTTAAGAGGTACTCTTCGGCCCTGGTTATGTATTCTACTGTAAGGTTTTCACTCAGTGCCATATAAAGCATTAGGCCTGCCAGTCGGCAGTGGTGTTGCAGGTCGGGAATAGCGGTAAAGTTGGCCAGCTTTCTGTTCTTCACCAGCCTGGCCAGTCTCCTCAGCCGGGAAATCATATTACGTAACCTGCCCGTCAAAGGGGATAATTTATACTGAAAATATGCATATTTTGATATATCAGCCACGCCATATTCCTGTACAAAGAGAAACGTAAACAAAGCAAGCAGATGGCTTTTCGCTTTTAACCAGAAATCCCGAGCATCTTCGAGGTACGGTTTGTCTGTCCAGTTAAATTTAAAATCAAGTGCTCTATGCAAATCGGAAAGAAATGCTCCTTTGTCAATGTTAATATCTAGTTCGTTTAGTTTGCTTTCTGCGAAACTCACCCTATCAAAAACGGATGGGAGGTAATTATGGCAATGAATAGCAATAAAATCGGCGCAGGTGAACATCGTCTGTGCTGCCATGTAGCTCAGCCTTTGCAGAGCATCCTCGTCTGAAGAGTTAAAATCATCCGGCGAACACTCCTCAATAGATAGATAAACTCGATTAAAAAACAGATATACAGTGTCCTTAAAGTTCAACTCACTCTGGTCGACTTTCGGCAAATTCAGGTCTTCTTTTCTCCCATATATAGTGGTGCCGTTCTCTTGGATATCGAAAAGCTCCGTGTTTCTAGGAGAAAATCTCCATTCAATATTACTTCTTATCCTTGGTGCTATAACTATTCCAGTCTGGTCTTCGATATTCTTTAGCCTGGCCTCTAGTTCATTCGGAATTCTGGCGCCAACCTTGGTGCTAACGAGGAGATCCGCATCGGATATTACTCTAACCTGCCCATTTACTTTTTTCCAGACTCCTTCCCCTCGTGCCAGACCGCCGATTAGAATAATAGCCACTACCCTATCGGTGAGGCTACCAAGTATCTCTGCCTTTACCCGTTTAATCAAGCTTTCTATTCTCTCTTGTGCTTCTGCGTTTTCTATCTTGAAATATCCCATCGAACTTATTCTCTAATAACCAGGCTCCTCCCATCCCTTTTTTGATTATCTTGAATATCCAGTAGATCCAGTATGGTTGGCATCACGTCAATCAATTTACCATCCTTTCTCAACTTAACCGTCTTTCCTTCGTGCAGGAGCATTAAAGGTGCGCTGGCTGCGCTATCGAAGAAGAAATGCATTCCTTTGACAGGATATTCATGGTAAAAATCTGGGACGATAGCAGCCCCCTTTTTCAACCAGAAAATAACCTCTCCGTACTTCTCATTTGAAGGTAAACGGCGCTCTTCTAGCTCCTTTTTTGAAATCACTCTTCCATATTGCTTGAGAGAACCAAGGAGTTTTTTCACTTCTCTACGCGCCTTATCGTTATTAAACCAGAACCTTGCTACCGGAGAATTTAGAAAGACCAGGTAATCCTCGGGTATCTTGACATTCAGTTTTTTCAGTTCCTCCCACATATCAATGTGCGCTTCAATCTCTTCCATGTTATGGTCACCGAATACCATAATAAAATCTACCTGCTCACCTAAATCACGGTAGACCTCTCCGATTGAGTAATCGATATCACGTAGGGAGACCTTCACCTCTTCTGAATTTGGCCCGTATTGGTGCCCGATCTTATCAAGTTCTATATAATGAAGCATCAAGACATGTTTTTCACCGTACGGTCGTTCAACCATTTGTTTTTGGATGGACGGGGCATATCCTGAAATTGATTGAAAATCGAAGCCATTTTCCCTGAAAATGCCGAAAAGAGTTTCTCTTGATTCTTCGCGCTCTGCCTTCTGGAACCTGATTAACGATTGATTTACATTAAAATACGGTAAAATAGTAATAGGGATATTAGGTGGAAAGTCAACCCAGTTATGAGTGACTATGCTGTAAATTTTACACATCAGGTTACGAATGAATCTCTCTCGTCTTATATTTCCGTATCTTAGACTGAGAGGCAGCTTCATATACCGGAAGAATTTAAAGGGGGAGTTTGCAGGGTCAAAGCAGAAATCGAAAGAGGTATCGGTAGTAATCGGGGAATTACCGGTAGAGATTTCGGCGACAGTATAGAAGGACGAGGTAACATCTAAACTGGTGTAACTTCCCTTATTCTTCAGTTTGTTAAGAAAGGGTGTCAATTCCCGGTCGATATAGTCCTCTCTGCATCCATCGAGGATTATGAGCAAACATGATGGTCTTTTCATATGGCTACTCTGTACCTGTTTTATCCTTTACCCGACATCACAATTATGTCTGATTTATAGATAATGGCTTCTATTCCCACTCAAGAACGGGGCAGGACAAGCACTCTGCGGGAGGAGTTTTGCTTTTGACCTGTCTTCTAAAGTTATTGAATTCGGGAGAGCTCCAGATTTCTTTTATGGGCTTCTGGGAAACATTGCCGAAGTTTCGTGTACTTCCGCAACAAGGATTCACTTCTCCGGTGGCATTAATTCGCATACCTATATACGGTTGTTTGCATGCTACTCGAGTATTATCAATCCTGTGGCGAATAAAACCGTGAATACGTAAATTTGTTCCCAGGTGCCTTGCTTCCTGTTGAACACTATTTAATACCTCTCTAGTCTCTTCGTCGGTTCCTTTTAAGGATTTGCCTTCCAGTTGAGGCAATAATTCAGACAGGTTGGCGATTTGCAGTTCTCTGATACCCAGTTCTGATGTCAGGTGGACCATAGCCGGTAATTCATTGAGATTGTCTTTCATTGCAGTCATGCGGACCCCTATCCTGATCTTACTTCCCATTTTTTTGCTCATATTCACAAAATTTGAAACGTTGGAGATAACTTCATCGAACCTGGCGCCTACCCTTATTTTCTCGTAGGTCTCTTTAGTTGCTCCATCCAGTGAAAAGCGGATGTCTTCAAGTTTAAGGTTCAGTAATGTTTCGGAGGTTTTAGGCGTGAGGAGCGTTGCGTTACTAAAAACTCCTGCGCTTATCTTCTTGCTGTGAAGGTACTCTATCATGGCGAACAAATCCCTGTGTAAAAGAGGTTCACCGTGACCAGTAAGCATTACACTGTAAATCATAGGGATTTGTTGAATAATACCTTGAAATTGCTCGAAGGTAAGTTCTCCGAGTTGGATATTCGGGTCCTGCCGGGAGCACATTATGCATTTTAAATTACATTTATCGATAATGCCGATGGAAGCACCCACAGGATTTAGGACGTGGTTCGGCCAAATAGAGGCATTAATCCTTTGTCGTCCCGCATGGAATACTTGCTTATAATTTCTCTTGGTAATCAAACTGTAAGTGGTCCTGGATAACATTCTTAGCACTTTTTAACACTCCCCCTTTCGGTTCTCTAAGTAATTATGCATCGATGAGCCATTTTGTTCTCTGCCTGCGGTTCACCTTCGTTTATTTTCACATTCGGTATAATCCATCATCTCCTGATTAGCTTTGTGGTTACCAGCAGGGTATTAAGAAGCTTCATGGTAAATCCGGCAATTTCAAACAAGCCCAACAACAGGAGGCGAGGAATAAATTTTAACTCGCCTTTGACAATGCAGAGCAAAATCTCATGTACAAGAGACCCTAGCCCTCTGAATATTACATACTTAAAAACTATTGGTGGCGATTTTTTATACTTGAGCAGAAATTCGGCGAGAGCCATGCCGCATCTGTATATGTGCTTGGTGCTGGTCTTTAAGTCTTTAACCTTGTGATGAGCATATGCAGACGACACGGCGATCTTGTGCCCGTCCTTCTGGAGTTGGTAGCTTATCTCAAAATCGTCACAGTCCGGCATGGCGGGATCGAAACCATACTTCAGGATTAAACGCCGCGGGAAAAGCGTGCAGAACATGGGTATGGTTGCCGTTACCTCTCCCGGGGCTTTAGTTCTAATTACAACGTCACGTAAAACCCGAGCGCAAATGGCAGCATACCCCCGGGTTGTCAAATCGGCAAGCATCGTCTCCAGGGTATTCGCTAATAAAACCACATCTGAATCTACGTACAAGATATACTCTTCTTTTGCCAGTTCAGCGCCTAATTGACGGGCATAAGTGATACCCTTTCCCTCATCGCAGAAGACTTTATCGGTATATTCGGCGACGATATCCAGCGTACCATCGCCGGAATTGCCATCGACTACGATGATTTCCTCCGGGTTGTTCTGTGATACTGAGTCGAGGCATTCCCGGATAGTTGATTCACTGTTTTTAGTTAGAATTATTGCTGCTACACCCATTATGATATCTGCTTAAAACCACCTATCTCTGCATTGTGAAAGGATAAAGGGTACTAACCTTTCTTGACTAATAATCCTCCCAGTATTCCCAGCGTAATGGCCCCGCTACTTGCCAGCCGCGCAATACCACCACCCGTTATGCCCAGGACTGGCAATAGCAGGTAACTCAAACCTATAACCATAATGACACCTAAGACAGTTAAACTTATGACTTGCTTCATCTTCTTTTCTACCCGTTTTTTATAGAAATAGATGGTATTAACCGTCGCGGGTAGAGCCGAAAGGGCTAATATCCAGAGAAGCTGGGTAGCTTCCTCGGAGTACGTTTTACCGAAAAGAAGAAGGATTTTATCACCGATAAGAAATATGATAATAATCAGCGGTATAAGTATGAAAAAAGAGAATTTCATACTTCTTCTAACGTAGTCGTCTAAGCCTGCTTCATTATGTGAGCCTTCGGCAAAAAGGGAAAGGGATATACCGGCAGGGATTAATAGTAAGGCATTACTGACAACACCATAAGCCATATAGAAGTAAGCATTTTGTTCGGCACTAATAAGGGTGATTACCATAAGCGGGAGGACAAAGGTAGGAGCCTTGGCAACAAGACCGGTAATAAAATTAGCCGAGGAAAAGTGAGCTATCTCATTTATTACCTTTCTCTTAATGGTAAAAGACGGATGATAGCCCCTCTTTAACCGTGGGAGAAGCACCCCCAGCCCGACAATTGCAGCCACCGCAAAGCCTGCTCCCCAAGCGGTTATTATGCCGAAGCCATAGAGAAAGACGGGTAGCGATACGACCAGAGCAAGCTTGACTAATCCCTGTGTTGCCGTTTGCAGCAGGGTAGTATCAGCCCTTTGATGGGCGACAAATACATTGTGTAAAAGGGTATAAAGCGTCCAGCTAATGATAAGTATGATAAAAATCGCGAACAGAAGAGCGTCCTGCCGCAGGAAAATAAGGTCGGGCGACCATACATTAAGGCCGACCAAGAAGACCAGAGAAACAATAATAGCCGCCAAGCTGCCTGCGGTTAAACATGAATTAACGAGGACAGCGTAGTTTTTACCGGCACCGGAGATGTATCTGACCAGTCCGAAATCAAGTCCTAAAGCAGCTAGTGTTGTCAGAAATCCGGCCACGGCAATGGCTGCCGAAGCCAGTCCCACTTCCGCGGCGGGATAGAACCTTGCCGCCAATATCCAGAAGATAAAACCTAAAATACCGGACACTGCTGTATTCAGCATGAGGTAAACTGCGTTTCTATAGAGCGAAACCCGGTAAAAAGCCTTAAACCTCTCTCTGGAGGTTAAAACCTGGGCTCCGCTAATGAACGTCTCTCTTACATCATGGAGCAGACGGTTAAAGAATAAGGATGAATTTGTTCCTATTTCCTTGCCTCCAAATAAAAGCTATCAGGGTGCAGTTCTCCTTCATCGAGTTGTTGAAGATCGGGTACTTCCCCCTGCCCTGGTGTGCACTTATTAACCTCACTGAAACCAATGCTGGATAGTCGATAAGCTAATGAATCAAAATCATATATCCACTGATGTCCCTGGCTCAATATTCGATTGATGAGACGTTTAGACTTTTTGGTATCGGAAAGATTCAAGTTTTCTATGAATCTATCGGCGGAGGTGGCTTCTCCAGTCTGCTTTCCTTTAATGTATTCTTCTATAAGTAAATAGAGGTCGGGTACGACAAGTCTGAGTACTCCCCCACTTTTCAATACTCTATAGCACTCCTTCAGGACAAAATCAGCCTTGCTACGGGAAAGATGCTCGAGCATGTGCGAGGAATAAATATAATCTGCTTCGTTGTCTTTAAAAGGCAAACCCTTAGCGACGTCGTGCCGTTTTACCCCTAGTTCTGCCGGTATCTCCTCATCGGAGTTAAGCCTGTTCACCAAACCCATAGCGGAAAGGAATCGTAAAGGGATTTTAAGAAAAGGAAAGCGGGTCAGATACACTTTCCAGGTCTTATCTAAATTAACCCATCCCTTGACTGCCTTCGGACCGCAGCCTAAGTTAACCTTCATTGCTTTTTGCACTGCTTATCCTTTTCTTAATGCCTGTCAATAATATGTCTGTTTAGGTGGACAGCCTGTTTTTCTCACTGTCTTAATGTCAACCTGCTTTCGTATATTATAAAATCATTATTAACGTAAACCGAGGAAGCCCTTTCCCCACGTGCCGATTGCATCCATCTGTCAATAACCTCATAACTTAGCCCGCCGTGGCCACTGGCGAGTACATACGAGGCTTCATCAAGAGCTTCAATGGGCATGTCGGTAGAATACCATCGGGTGGGCCAGATTTTTACCTCCGGATTATAGAATGGCAGCACACCTTGGTCTCCAGCTCTATAAAAAAACCAAGGATCAGTATCCACAGCATGCTGAACAAAGAACTTGGTTCCGGCTAACTCTGAACTGAATATCTGACCGTAAGACCCCTCCGTACCGTAGCGCGCTGGGAGAATAAGCAGCGTGGCCAGCAGCATTAAGGGAACGAGCAGTTTACGATTGGAGAAAACCAGCAGAATGATGCCGAGCACCGGGACCAGACCCAGTATATAGAGCCGTATGTACATCTCCCGGTTGGGATAGATTACCCCGGATACAGCCAGTCCGGCGACCCATGCCACCAGCACTATCAGCCAAGGCCGTTTTTCCGGACTGACTCTTCCTGTGAAAAGGTAAAAGACGGCAGCTATCGCCAGAATACCATAGATAAAAATATAGGCAAGCTGTGAATACTGGGATATCAGCGCCGAGGCGGTGGTATGTGTCGGCTCGTAGAGACCTTCAACATGCGTGCCCATTCTAAAAATATAGTCCCAGGGTGCGGACAACCACCTGGCTACACCTAATTGCATTGCTGCGGTAGCTTGATACGCGTACCATGTCAGCCAGATAACCACAAACAGGAGCAGTAACGGCACGGCTTCGCTCCGGCCCTTCTTGAATACTAACAGCACAATCAGGGCCAACAGCAAGCCTAAACTGCTCAGTCCGTGGGTGAGCACCAGTACCGAAAAGCAAAGTATAGACAAGAATCTTGCGGCAACTATCTGGCGCCGGTCGGGTGTCGCCAGTAACATAAAACATAGTAATAGCAGCAATACAGCCATACCCTGCTGGGCAAGGTCCGATTGAAGCATCCAGTAGGAGGCGAGGGACAAGAACGAGAGTAAAAAGCAAGAATTCCGGGGTAATTCTAAATGTTTACCAATAGCGTAAGTAAGAAAAGTAAAAGCAATGACCCAGATAAAAGGTGCGAATCTCAGCCAGTCTTTGAAATCAAGGCTGGTAGCCAGCAGTGTTGAAGCGTGAAGGAAGTGCGCCGCCGGCCATGTCCGGTAATAGCTCATGGCATCCGGCCCAGCCATGTCGGTATGCCCGGTTGCCATTAATGTCCTAACATCGGCGAGGTTTGTGTAGGTTGTAGGATGTCTTGCATTCTCCTGAACCAGAGTAGCTATCCCGAATAGAAATAACCCTAGACTGAGCAGGATAAAAAGGTGAAGAGCGTCGGACTTAACCTCCTTATCCAAAAAAACCAGGATACTGCAGATTACCAGCAGAACCAGACCCAGCCAGTACGCGGGAGTGAAGTGAGAAGCCAAGCCAAATAAATCTGACGGTTCACAATTTACATAGGCAGTTTGTGACACAGAATAGCAGAAAAGTATCAGGCTTATCAGGATAAGAATAAGGTATAGTTTTGAGCGAGAGGTAACAGATAAGCTTCTCAGCGAGATACTCAGCAAGGATTCTCTCCACAAACTAATTCTTTCTAGCAATTTCCTCCATTTAACTAAGTGACTTTTCGCCTTCCTCTTTTTCCATGTGCTCAATTAAAGCTAAACAGACGACTATATCGTAGCTTTTCTCTTTGAAATCCAGACTTCGGATATCGCCCAGAATCAGCTCGTTGTAGACTCCGGTGTGCCGACACTCATCCAACGCAGGCTCAAAGGTATCCACACCGGTCACGTAAAATTCTTTACGCCTGTTGATGAACTTCATCGGTTTGCCCTTACCACAGCCTATGTCAAGGATACTCTTCACATCCTTCTGCATATACCGCCATACGGTGTCCAGTTCTGTGAAAGGCACACGAGGACGGACTACTTTAGTAAACCGGTCCAATTTGGCCAGAAAGCTATCTCGCAAATGTCTTCCCTTTTACTGCTGATGAGTATTCCAAATTAGACGCTTTGGCTCACTCTCTTCAGCTTCATCATCTCTAGGGCCTTCTGAGCGTCGCTGACAAATTGCCTTACGGTTTCCCTGGTGTATTGATGGTCAGCCATCTTGGCCAGGAACTGGGGCGGTATGGTGATGATATGTGCCCCCGCCATAGCGGCGCTCAGGATATCGCCTACGGACCTGATACTGCCAACAATCAGTTCTCCCTTATATTTCCAGTGTTCCAGCCAGCTGACACAGGTATTAATGACCTCGGGGGCGTTACCACCCTCGTCAGCCACCCTGCCGGTAAAGACACTGATATAGGTAGCGTCTGCCTTGGCTGCCAGTATCACCTGCCCGTAGGACATGGCTACGGTGGCGTTGACCTTTATCCCTTCGCTTTCCAGACGCTTGATAAGACCGTAACAAGGGATGCCGTCCTGGGTAATCTGGGGTACTTTAATGACGATATTCGGCGCCCATGAGGCGAATGTCTGCGCCTGGGCAAACATCTCGTTGAGGTCGTTGGTGGTCACCTCAACACTGAGCGGGCGCGGATTCACCAGAGCCGCTATTTGCTTGGCCCCTTCTTCAGCGTTATAGACCCCGTCCTTGAACATAATGCTGGGATTGGTGGTGACGCCATCGATTACTCCCATATCGAGCCATTTCTCAATTTCAGTAACGCTTGCCGAATCAATGAATATCTTCATATTTGCCTCCTTACAAATATTTTCACCCTCACCTAACGGTAAAATGGCTTACGAACCAGCCTGTACATGCTTTTCTCTTGGCAGCAGATTGGGGATGGTATCCACAATGGGATAGTCTTCATTACACCTGGTGCAATGCAGATAACCGCTGACTACTTCCCTATCATTTTCTTCGTTCACCTTGAGTTCCAAATTTCTTTTGCATACGGGACAGGCCAGGATATCAATCAATTCTCTCCTCATGGTTAGCTCGGGACACCTCCAATCTTTAGTACTGTTGTTTCAAAGATAAACTGGGCTGCCTCCTTAAGGTCCGAAGCAATAGCATCAGGTCTGGCATCTTTTATATCCATAAGGCGGCAGAGTTCACACTTCATCCTGCCCAGCAGAATAGTCCTGCACCCGGCTTCTTTACCCGCCTGTACATCGGTAAGCCCGTCACCTATCATCCAGGACTGCGATAAACCTATATCCATATCACCGGCGGCTTGAAGGAGCAGCCCGGGCTTAGGTTTCCGGCAGGCGCAATCGATTCTCAGTTGCGCAATCTCCGCCTGGGGATGATGCAGGCAATAATATTCGCCATCAAGGGAAGCCCCTCCTTCCAAGAGTTCTTCTTTCATCTTCTCCCTAATTTCATCAAAGGTCTTGGAGGTCAAATGCCCCTTGGCGATTCCGGGTTGGTTGGAGACCAGGATTACCTTATAACCCATGTCATGGAACCTAACAATCGCCTCGCTAACACGGGGGAGCAGCACGAACTGTTCCACGATAAACGGCGAATCGACGATACCCTGTTCCTGATGATAGACCAGGGAATTGATGACACCATCGCGGTCGAGAAATACAGCTTTACCTTTGTTGTTTGTATTCATAACGTCAATCAGATACGTTTAGTCAGCTTGCCTCTATCTTCTGCCTGAGGCAGGAGCAAATCAGGTGTTCCATAGCCAGATGAAAGGACTCTACCTGAGGAGTAGAATCTACGGGGACAACGATGCAGGCATCCGCCACCTCTTTCATCGGGCCGCCATTGAAGCCGCTGAGTCCAATAGTCTTGCCACCATTATCGGCTACATATTTCATCGCTTTAAGAAGGTTTTGTGACCACAAACCGGCCTGGTCCTGACCGGAGCCGCCATGAACGCTGATGCAGATGAGGACATCCTCTCTCTGATACAGACTCTTCAGCTGTTCATAAAAAAGGTTGTCAAAGCCGTTGTCATTAACCAGTGCGCTTATCAGGGGGATATTGTCATTGAGGCACAGCGCTTTGAAACGTCTTTTACCGTCAACTATAGTGGTCTTGGCCAGGTCACAGGCAAAATGAGTGGCCGTGCCTGCCGAACCGCCATTACCGCAGATAAAAACCTGACGGCCGTTCTGCCAGGCCTGGAAAAGAAGCTCCACAACCCTGTCTACATCCTCGATGGAGATATCCCCGGCCACCCTTTTCATTTCGGAAAGATAACTGGAGATGTAATTTTCGTTCTCCATACTCTCCCTCTATCTAAGTGTTGACCAGTATCTTGGCGCCATCAAATTCAAACCGGAATCTTTCCCACCGCAGCCCCATCTTATGCATGGCTTCCACCAGCTTTGGTTTCTGGCTATTGACATTCTCGCAATAGAACAAAAAAAAGCCGCTACCGCCAGCACCTACCAGCTTCCCACCCAGGGCGCCTTTCTTACGGGCGACTTCATAGCACTCGTCCAGAAATGGATTGGACATCCGGGACGAGCGCTTTTTCTTGGTCTCCCAGTGAACATTGAGAAGGTCCCCAAACATGCCCAGATGCCCATTTTCCAGATACTTTTTAGTCTCCAACCCTATTTCTTTAATCCGGTGAAGGTTGTTGATCATATCAGGGTCGTCCTGTTTTGACTTGGTATCCTGCTCGGTGAGTATTTCAGAAGCGCTCCTCTCACTACCAGTAAAGAAAAGGAGGATATTACTCTCCAGCTGGTCCAGCATCTCCGGCGATATTCTGAGAGGTTCCACCAAAACCTCACCATTCTTCTCAAAGGTAAGACAGACAAGACCGCCAACAGCGGCCATGTACTGATCCTGCTTGCCGATAGGTTCTCCGAGTACGTCTATCTCAATATGGCAGGCCTCTTCAGCAAGCTGCCTCTGGGTAACGAATTCCTGTTTATAGGCATGCAAGACATTGAGAAGGGCCACGGTAAAGCTAGAGGACGTACCCAGACCGCAGCCAGCGGGGACATCAACGGAGGAATGAAGCTCTATTCCCTTATCTATGCCGCAAAACTCGAGGGCTGCCCGAAAAATTCTGTGTTCCACTTCCGCCGCACAGTTTTTTATCTCCATCTGTGAGTAACTGAGCCTGATGTTATCGTAGAACCGGTGGTTGACCAGTATATGACAGTATTTATTGATTGCCCCGGCGATAAGGAAACCTCCATATTTGGAGTAGTAAGACGCGAGGTCGGTACCGCCTCCGCCGAGACTGATTCGCGTTGGTGTTCTCGATAATATCATCTTTCTGCCCTACCTACATATTGTCCGAAGTCCTCAAGTCCCTGAAGCGAGCCTATTTCATAGAACCGCTCGTTGACTTCATAGGCGAGTAGCTGTTTCCGCGAGATTAGTATGGGAAACAGGTCTTCCATGGGGTAATAGCAGTTTTCCGGTATAAGTTCCAGAGCTTCCTTTCTGAAGATATGTACGCCATAGTCAATGTAAACCATATCCTCGGTCTTTTCTTTTTTATCATATCCTGTAACCAGGCAATCACTGACGGCAGTATTGCTGATATCATAGCTGTCATAATTTTGATACACCGTCATAAGGGCAAGCTTGTTTTTAGTTTGAAAATAGGAATACACAGACGACAAATCCAATAATAAATAGGAATCACCGTACATGGTAAAGAACTCTTGGTTGAGCATAGCTTCAGCTTTTTTGATAGCCCCCCCAGTGCCAAGAGGCACATCTTCACAGCTATACCTGATATCTACCCCGTACTTCCTTCCGTTGCCCAAATAACTCTCTATCCGTTCTCCCAGATGACCGATGCACATCACGATATCCCTTATTCCCTGTTGCCTCAGCAGCTTAATCTGATACTCCACGAATGGCCTGCCCTGTATCATTAACATGGCTTTGGGCTGACTTTTGGTTAATTCACCCAACCGGGTAGCCAGTCCACCTGCCAGAATAACTATCTGCATATTCTCTGCTGCCTCACCTATTTTTCAGAGTACTGATATGTGTCGTACAAAATTACGGCTATAAGAGTTTTTAATTATGTACCGGTTTACCATGGCTCCTTGGTTATTCCAGCGTCTTGAAAGAGTTTTTTAAGCTCCCTTGAAGCCAAACGGCTGGGTCGGCCGCCTCGCCTTTCCCATCGCTGAACCGTCGAGAGGCTAACGCCTATCTCCCGTGCCAAGTCTTCCTGTACCCAGCCCTTTTTCCTCCGCAGCATCTTTACCTTCTCAGCAAGACCTTCCATTAAAGTGCCTTAAGCTGTATCACGTAGAGCGTTATCTTGTACGTTATTAAACACAGCATGACAAATTATAAAATATAAGTGTGACAGTTGTCAAGTATTCTACCATTTATTTGCCAAATGTCATTTGTAATTAGTCGCCAGACTATTTTTTGAACATAATGAAGAAAACCATGAAATACTGGATATCCTGCATATAAACCAGGATTCAGATAAAAACAAAAAGCCCCGATGATGACTTCATCAAATCAGAGGGCTTTTTACCACCAAATAATGGAGCCAGCGATAGGATTCGAACCTACGACAAGCGGTTTACGAAACCGCTGCTCTACCACTGAGCTACGCTGGCCTAGATACGATTTTAGTCTATTTTCACCGGAAAGTCTATAATTAGCAGTATTTTTCTTATTTTTTCATAGAGGAATAGCGCCGGGGCTTCTAGAGAGTGTTTTCATGCCTGGATCCGGCATCATTACGACAATATATGACATGGTGCATGATGCATCAGGTCTTAGCTTGAAGGAATTGCTTTCAGTATTGGCTACAGACTGTCTAATGACCAAGGTGGTGCATAAAGGGGCGGGTTGAGTAACTGAGCGGAAATTTTGGCGTGGGTTGAAGCTTTTATGTAGCGACTACCGGGGTCTGGTCAACCACCGATGTACTTAATACCGTTATGATGTTATGGTGTTTCTGATAAACCTGTTCTACCATAGAAAGCTGGCTTAATATAATGCCTAAAGGCATCGGGCTCTGTAATGAGACAACCATCATAAGACCGTCGTGTTCTGACCAATTATACGATGCTATCTCCAAGTTTTCGACCATTTTCAGATACTCACTAAATTGGTCTACCTGTTTATAGTCTTCTGATGACTTAATCTTCAGCCGAACTTCACCTTCATAAAGCTCAGGATCAATAACATTAGCATCTATCTCGGCTTCTTCAGATTTCCCGTTGTTATTATTCACGATTTCTAAACCACTCTTTGAATAAGATTTCATTAAGCGGTGCTCATATTTCTAATTAAAATCGGGGTTATGTTGCCTATGGTCCATAATATTCGTTTATAACACACTAAAGAAACCTGCGGAGTATCTGCTAATAGATAAAATCTCTGGTATAGGAGTATCTTCGGTACTGTCTGAGGTGATGGATAAATCGCTTGATCTCTACAGGTCGCATATAGGTTGACGTTTCCAAGGGGATTGGTACGCGTTCCGGGCTATGAAGAGATTCCAGGACTTTATTGAGCGTCGAGTGTAGTGGCACCGATGATAAAGCTTTCATCTTTTTTCCTCCTCCACTAATAGTCCTAGTACTATATTGCCGTCATAGTACTTCGGTAATGATAAACAAAACGTAAATAGCGCAGGATAATATGTAAACATTCTATAAATATTGAAGTGATGATGAAATTTAAGAAGTATATTGATAGAATGAGAGGGAATGTGCAAATAGGATTAATTCTGGATTATGGCTGAAGTATTAAATATCATTACATTATTGGCTGGCATAGTAGCGGGTCTAGTAGGCGGAATCATTATTAACCAGGCACTGATATTTACCGGTGCGGTTCTTGTGTGCATCCCCTTCACGATGAAATTAATAGACGAGCTACTGGCAAGAAAGCTTGTAGAAGCCTTAATCAAATGCCTCGGTATCACGGCCTTTATAGCTGTTTGTGTCTGGACAGTGGAATCAGGTAATGAACAGCTTACTACCACTTTTTTTAATAGACCTGTTTTGTGGCTTATTGTCGTTGGTGCCGGTCTTATTCAACTGTTGTGGGTGTTACTCGTTAAACCAAAGTAATAATTAACAGATAAAGCGGCCGCACGAATTATAATGCTTTGTTTCAACATTATCTCCTGCTCCCAAGAGTCCAGATGGAGTTAAGACATTTCCGGGAATTCAGTGCATCTGGGTATTCTCAACATAATCTTATTCGATTCATGCTATGAATAGCTTCTCGATAAAGATTTAATTACTATATATTTATAGCATTCCAGTAGTACCACACGGATCTGTTTCGCAAAATATTAAACAATAATGGTCTTTTATCGTCTTTTGTCCTATATATTAAAATTATAATTTGTGCCATTTGTCAACAAATTTGACAATATTATGTTTATGTAGTATTATTACTTCTGCCAGCTTAATGCACTAATGGAGTAATAAGTCATATTAAGGAGGTGCGCTATATTAACACCATTTTTCATTCATCCGGGTCATTCATAAAAAAATCGGCACTATAAATGGTCAGATACGTCTGTATGAGACGCCATTGAGAGGTCGTTCATAAACTCACAGACAACGGAGAACAAAGCCATGACCAGGAATCGCAAGGCAGAGACGGTACTTATCATAGAGGACGAAACCGAAATCCAGAACTTTGTTTCCCGGGTGCTGGAACTCGAAGGCTACCGGGTACTTAAGGCAAGTAACGGCAAGACGGGAATGGAAATAATCAGGGAGAATCCTGTATCACTGGTAGTGCTGGACCTCCGTTTGCCCGGACCCGATGGCTGGTCCATACTACGCGAGATTAAAGGCAATCCATCTTATTCAAATATTCCCGTGGTTGTTCTTACCGCCATAGCCGAGTCAGCACAGCGGAGGAGGACAATGCGCATGGGTGCTAACCAGTACCTTGTCAAACCACTGAGCGCACACAGCCTGAGCAGAACAATCGCCAGTACTTTGCATCAGGGTGGAAGCCACCTTTATAAAGGTGTTTTGAAATAGCAGTGTCCGCCCTATTCAACGGTCATGTTCCGTAAAGATATCGACTATTTTGCCTCTGTAGGCTTTCTGACATACTGCGCCGTCAGGGCAATATCCATGAACACAATAGGTTTACCAATTCTCTTGAATTCGAGAGGGGTATGCACCATGCCGGCGGGGACATATACAAAACACGCTCTGGTGATTACCAGTTTTTCCTGTTCGTCACCACCCCCCAGATATAACCAGATTTCGGCGTCAAAATCATTTACGTTGGTGGGGTCGCTGCCCTGAAAAGCCAGGAACTGGTCGAAGTCATGCGTGTGAGGTTCGTTTATCATCAGGAATGGAGCTGTCACACAGAACCAGTCCATCCTGTAGCCGGAATCCCATTCTTTACCCCAGATGTGAAAAGATGGAGCCGTGAGCGCCGGAAAAAGCTTGGTAAAATCCCCGGTAGGCTCATATTTGACGTATTTCGCAAATTTGCTTTCTGCCATTTCTTATCGCCTCCTTATCAGACATTATCATAAGGTAATAGCTTTAATTGTGTCCAGCCTATCTGAATCATAAGGCAATTCGTTAGTCTCGCCGGGAAATAAATTCTTTGACCCGGCGTTCAAAGACACCTCTCTCAAGGAGAACGCGACGCCCGCATTTAAGGCATTTGATGCCGATATCGGCCCCCAGCCTCACCACCTGCCACTCGTAGCCGCCGCAGGGATGTACCCTCTTGAGTCGGACCACATCACCGAGCTTGATTTCAAGTACCATATTTATATTGCCATTACGAAGCAGGATTGGACAGCAAGTGGTTAATCCCGTCCCTCATCTCCAAAGCTGCCTGCCTGGCAGCTAAAGCAAAGTCCTTATCTCTTGAGGCGTAAAGAATCTGACGCGAGGAATTGATAATAGTCCTCTGTCTCCCGGCATCAACGCCATAGCTAACCACCTGCGATAATCCCCCGCCCTGAGCCCCGACGCCGGGTATGAGGAGCGGCATATCCGGATACCTCTGCCGTATTAGTTTCAGTTCCTCGGGGTAGGTAGCCCCGACCACCAGTCCCAGGTTGCCATGAGTATTCCACTGACTGACTTTCTCAGCGACTATTTCAAAGAGCGCTTTACGGCTACCGTTTACTTCACATGAGAGAGACTGAAAATCAACAGCGCCAGCATTGGAGGTACGGCATAGGATAAAGACGCCGCGGTCATGGTACTGGATAAAAGGCTCTAAGGAATCAAAACCGAGATAAGGGCTGACCGTGGTAGCATCAAAGCCGTAATAATCAAAGAGGCTCCGGGCATAGGCTTTCGCCGTATTACCGATATCACCCCGCTTGGCATCTATAATAGCCGGCACACCTACGGGTATATAATCTCTCGTACGCTTCAGGGCATCAAGGCCATCATTCCCCAGGGCTTCATAGAAGGCGATATTCGGCTTATAGGCACATACCATGTCGGCAGTGGCATCGATAATTGCCTTATTGAATTCAAAAATACCTACCCCATCCGGCATCAACGAGGGGTCGGGGTCGAGGCCGACGCAAAGCAAGCTCTGGTTATCCTGACTGGTCCGGGCCAGCTTCTCAATAAAATCCATTCGGTGAATCTCCCCCGATAGCAGCGCTAATCGCCAGTTGATAATCTGGAAGCATCATGCTGTGTCGTAAGCGCCTCCGGAGGGAGCATATTGGCCAGGATTTTTTCCAAGGCCATGGTATGACTGCATAGACCCCAGCTCGAGAAGAAGCTACAGGAACAGTGCCACTTACCATCCTTATAGCTGGTATCATAGTCGCTGTTCTCACCGCGGAACTTGACCGATAATTCGTAGAAGGTAACCCTGTCTGTTTCCTGTGCATAGCGCTTGGCTTTTTCGATTTTACCAATCAGACTTGATTGCATCATCGTTACCTCCTTGACTCAAAGAGCACTGACTCTAACGAGCACAGTGCCCCAGTTTTGTCGTCGTGATGAAGACTCCATAGCCTCACAAACGTATGTCATTCCTCAGTCCTTCATCTCTTACTAAATTCTACTCCCTTTTTTATGATAAGTCTAGCCGTATATATATTATTCTTTATTTCATTTGCTGGCTAGCCCTGAGCTACTATAAATGCTTGCACCCTTGCTGGTACTTACCAACTACCCTATTATGACTTTAATATCATTATTCTGGGCATTCTGTAATCGGAATGAGGAGAGCACAAACACCCTGAATAATATACTACCTGGTAAAGGGGACAGTTCAATATGACGATCACCGTCAAATCACAGGAAGCAAAAAGAAAGTTAAACAGCAGGTTGAAGCCAGATAGAAAGTCTTATGAGGAAAAGCCTGCCTCCCCGGCAGCACACGGAGTCATTTACAGCAAAAGGCTAGGCTTCTGCCCATTCTCGGTACCACCATTGAAAGACTATAAAGCGATACTGGGAGAAGAGAGAACAGAAAGGCTGCAGAGAGCCGCTGAACGCCTGAAAGGCCATAAAGTGCTGGAGCTGAACGCTACCGCGCAGGGCGGCGGGGTCGCCGAGATGCTTTACAGCTCCGTTCCCTTCCTCAACAACCTCGGCGTCGAGACAGACTGGAGAATTATCAGCGGCAACGATGAATTCTTCGAATGTACCAAGGGCCTGCACAATCTGTTGCAGGGCATGAAGGGAAGCTTCACCCAGGAGATGGAAAGGTCGTATTACTGCACCATTGCCGATTGCGCCCGCAGCAATATCACCGACCATAATCCCGACATCATCATGGTCAATGACCCTCAACCGCTCGGCCTGGCACGCCACCTCAAGCGGTCGGGCGAAAGCTGGCTCTGGAGATGCCATATAGATATCGAGGAGACACCCATGGATGCCAACCCCGGTCTGTGGGACTTCATGACCAACTGGATAGAGCCGTTTGATGCCGCTATATTCTCAGCAGCTCATTACGTCGTGACACGCTGGCCCCTACCCAGTTTCATCATCCCACCCTTTATTGACCCTCTTTCCGAGAAAAACCGTGAGCTGAGCCAGGAAGAGATAGACCAGGTGCTTGCCAAATACGAAATAGACGCCAGAATTCCCATCATCGCTCAAATAGGCCGTTTCGACCCATGGAAAGGGCTGGACAGGACAATCGCCACTTTCCGCCACGTGAGGAAAGAACATAAATGCCAGCTCATTCTGGCTGGCGGCATGGCCTCTGACGACCCCGAAGGTGAAAGGATACTGGCCAGAATTTGTGAAGATACAAAAAATGATGAAGACATCCGCATACTTAACCTCTCACTGTCAAACCGCCTAGAAAACTGGAGGGAAGTGAACGCACTCCAGCGGTCGGCAACCGTTATCATGCAGCCGTCATCACGGGAGGGATTCGGGCTGGTCATTACAGAGGCGCTCTGGAAGGCCAAACCTGTTATAGCAGCTAATGTCGGCGCCATTCCGCTTCAGATAAGAGATGGAGACACCGGTTATTTTTACGAGACCCCGCATAAAACGGCGCAGAGGGTAATACACCTATTGAAAAACAGGAAATTCGCTGAAACCCTCAGCCAGAGAGCTAAAAACTATGTCGGTGAACACTTCCTTATGCCAGACCGGATTGCCGATTATCTCATGGCGATGTTCATGAGTATGAGCAGGAACGGTGACCGTTCGATGCCCCGCGACTCTATAATCAGTTTTCACCCATGGTTCAAGATGAGCAAACGGAGACACTGAGAAGCGGGCACTATCGTCTCTTTGACAGCAAGCCCCACTAATTTTATAATAACGTTACGATGAAGAAATATAGAATAGGCGTCCTGACGGGCGGCGGCGACTGCGCGGGGCTGAACCCCGCACTTAAGTGGGTGGTTAAGACCGCCATGGATGAAAGACTCGAATGGGAAAGAGGCGTCCGCTACGAGGTCCTAGGTATACATGACGGATGGAAGGGACTGGTTAATGTCGACATGTCCAGCCTGGATACCCAAGGACAAATAACACCGCTCAATCCGGACATAGTCAGGACCTGGGATAGATACGGCGGCACTTTTCTCGGGACCTCGCGCCTCAGCCCCTACGACCCGAAAAACGACTGCTCGAAAACGGTCATAGAAAACATAAAAAGCCTCGGCCTGGAGGCGGTCATCGCTATCGGTGGCGACGGCACCCTAGCGATTGCCACCAGGTTATCAAAAGAAGGGGTGAACGTTGTCGGCATACCCAAGACAATTGACAAAGACCTCCCCGAAACCGACTACGCCTTAGGATATGAAACTGCCCTGAACGTCATCATCGAAGAAGTGGACAGGCTGAGGACTACCGCCGGTTCGCACAAAAGGATTTTCGTGGTGGAAACGATGGGCAGGACGGCCGGCTGGCTGGCTCTGCAGGGCGGGGAAGCCTGCGGGGCTTATATTATCCTAATCCCGGAATATGACTTCACTATAGACAGGGTAAACGAACTGGTCATGGAAGGTAGAAGGGCCGGCACCAGGTATGAGATTATCGTGGTGGCCGAGGGGGCGAAACCAAAAGGCGGTACGGAAATAGTTAAAAAAGAAGGGGTGGACAGCTTCGGCCACAAAGCCCTGGGGGGCATCGGCAATTTCCTGGCTCAGGAAATTGAAAAAGGCACCAAACTGGAAACACGTAGCGTCACGCTAAGTCACCTTCAGCGCGGCGGCGCTCCATGCGCCTATGACCGTAGAATGGGGAGATACTTCGGCATCGCCGCCGTTGATTTGGTAGTAAAGGGAAATTACGGCAAGATGGTATGCTTTAAAAACGGCAAGATTGGATACTGCGCGCTTGAAAATATATACGGCAAATTGAACCTCGTAGACGTGGCGACGGAGTATGACACGGACAGGTACAACGGACGCCGCACTATCATCAGCAGTAAAAAGAGACATGCATAACGATATGGACCAGTTGAGAATTGAGAAGAACAGTAATATTGACACACTGGTAGAGCTGGCTGTCTTCGGTGCCGAAAACCAGATGAGGGAGGAGCACCATCGCATCATCCGTGAGATGGCAGTCGGTCGGGGCATCTTCCCTGCCAGCATCCAGAGACTCTATGAAGCCGCCGGCAAAGGACTATACAGCGGTATAACCGTGCCCGCGATAAACATCAGAGGCATTACCTATCCTATCGCCAGGGCTGTCTTCCGGGCAGCCATAAAAAACAGGACCGGCGCCTTTATCTTCGAGATTGCCCGCTCCGAGATAGGCTACACCCTGCAAAGACCGGGAGAATATGTCGCGTGCATACTGGCCGCCGCCATCAGGGAAGAATTCACCGGCCCCGTTTTTATCCAGGGAGACCACTTCCAGGTCAGGCGGCGCATGTACCGGGAAGACCCAGAGGCTGAATTATATAATATCAAACAGCTTATACGGGAAGCGGTCGCCGCCGGGTTTCTGAATATTGATATTGATGCATCAACCCTGGTAGATATAGACAAACCGGGCCTGAGCGAACAACAGGAAATGAACTCCCGGATAACCGCGGAGATGACCAAGCTCATGCGCAGTATCGAACCGAAAGGTACAACCATTTCTGTAGGTGGTGAGATTGGTGAAATCGGCAAGGGCAACAGCACCATTGCCGACCTCAGGGCCTTCATGGATAGCTATCTCAGCCAGCTTGGCGAGGGTGTTAAGGGCATCTCTAAAATCAGCGTGCAAACCGGTACGTCACATGGCGGCGTCGTCCTGCCCGACGGGTCAATCGCCCGGGTAAGCATTGATTTCAATACACTGAAGGAGCTCTCCAGAGTAGCCCGGGAAGAATATGGTATGGGTGGGGCGGTACAGCACGGTGCTTCTACCCTGCCCGACGAAGCCTTCGATATGTTCCCCAAGGTTGACACGGTTGAAGTACACCTAGCTACCGGGTTTCAAAATCTCGTCTACGACAGCCCGTATTTCCCCAAGAACCTGCGAGACGAGATATACAAGCACATTGCCGTTAAATACGCCGACGAGAGAACTCCCGAGCAAACGGATGAGCAATTCTATTACAGGACACGCAGGAAAGCATTTGGAGATTTCAAGAAAGAACTGTGGCACATCCCCACACAGAATCTCAACGAGATAATGAAAGAACTCGAAGACCGCTTCTCTTTAATCTTCCACAAACTTAATGTAATTGACACAACCGGACTGGTCAGTAAATACGTGACCAATCCTTCCTCACCTCAATAAGCCGCCGGCACATCCCTACGGATGTCAGGATAAAAAAAGCTGGATATTCCTAAATCGGAAAATATCCAGCCTTGATGTATATATAAATCCCTAAAATAACCGGCTTTAGCTCTTACCAATTCTAAACATCTTGGTGCCGCAGGTCGGGCATACTCCCTGCGTCGCCGGCTTGCCATTTTTCATCGTAATGGCCTTAGGATCCTTCATTTCCTTCTTGGCACGGCACTTCACACAATATGCTTGCATGTGATTCCTCCTTCCTTCTGAGTATTTGCTATAAACAATAAACCATTGTTAGGCTCATGTCAAGAGGCTAACACGAACAAACGGCATTTTTTTGTGCCCAGATTCCCATTTCTTTAGATAATAGTGGTAAAAAACAGCAGAAAGACAGATAGACACGCCACTATAACAAGCACAGTATGAATTGGGCAATGCTTATGCTATACTTCTTACCAAGACGAAATAAAAAGGGATGTAAACGAAATGGACAAGACCAAAGTTGGAATTATCAATGTTACCGGTTATGCCGGTGTCGAGCTGGCACGACTGCTTTACCAGCACCCGCAGGTAGAGCTTGCCTCGGTTACCGGACGTAGCGCTGCCGGACAGGAACTGGGCAACGTCTTCCCACACCTGGCGAGCACAGGACTGACCATTGAAGAGAAGCTCGGAGAAGTTGAATTCGCCTTTTCCGCTATGCCTCACAAGGAGAGCGCCCAGGTAGTCGCCCCGCTACTGGACAGCGGCATTAAGGTAATTGATATCAGCGCTGATTTCAGACTAAAAGACGCTGATGATTACCCGCGGTGGTACGGTTTCACCCACCCATTCCCGCGTCTACTGGAAAAGGCAGTGTACGGTCTTACCGAGCTTCATCGTGACCATATCAGGATAGAGGAACTGGTGGCTAATCCCGGATGTTATCCCACCGGGGCGATACTGGCTCTGGCGCCAGCCATAAAAGCAGGCATTATTGAACCCAGTATTATTATTGACAGTAAGTCGGGTATCTCCGGGGCCGGCCGCAGTCTCAACTTGACGACCCACTTCAGTGAAGCCAACGAAGATACTACCGCCTATGCCCTCGACGGGCACCGCCACCTGCCCGAGATTGTCCAAGAACTTGAATCGCTCCAGCGGGGACTGTCACTTTCAATTACCTTTGTCCCTCACCTGGTACCAATGACGCGCGGCATACTTACCACCGCCTACAGCTCGCTGATACCGGGCAGGATTGCGGGTGGTAAAAATGGAGAAGAAGAGCTGAACAATATCTACCGCGAGTTCTATAAAGATGAGCCCTTCGTTAAAGTGGTGGCATACCCACCTCATACCAAACATACCTTGGGAAATAACTGTTGCCTCATTCACCCTACCATTGACCGCAGAAGCGGACGGCTTATTGTTATCAGCAGCATCGATAATCTTGTCAAGGGGGCGGCGGGGCAGGCCGTCCAGAACATGAACCTCATGCTCGGCCTGCCAGAAACTACCGGACTCGAGGCTATGGCCATTTACCCATAATAACGGAGCTAAGATCGACGACCAGCTATACACATCTCAAACTGAACCAGGATATAGAAGCTATTGCCGGACATTATACCCCGCAGAAAGAGGTAAGGCTACCGTATAACGGCCGGGAAGTCCTCTATGTAATCAGTGAAGCTGTCGTCGATGCCTCCTGCTGCGGCTCGGCCGATTTCACTTCGGCGCTGGTGCCCGGCTATCTGGTCAGATGGCAAGCCGAGACGAACAAAGACGGATTCCCCGTATCTGAAGTGGAGCCAATCAGCGACAGGAAAGCGCGAGGTAAAATTAAAAAGCTGATTCAGGAAACCGAGCACGTCTCACAGGTTGAGTTCTGGTAAAGAAGGCCGAATATCAGGCCGTGGTCTCCTTCTCAACCATCGCCTTGTAGTCTGCCATAAATATCTTGGTCATCCGTCCCGGTTTCCCCGAGCCGATGGTGATAGTATTGCCGGCATCGTCCCTGACCTGTACCAGAGGCATAATCTCAATCATGGAATTAGTCAAAAAAGCCTCATCGGAGTGTTTGAGCGACCCCAGTCCCACCGTACCCTCGGTGACCGTTATACCAAGTCTATCAGCCAGCTCGATCACCACCTGCCGGGTAATGCCCGGCAGGATGCCGCTTCCCAGCGAAGGCGTCACCAGCCTTGATGCCTTTACAAAAAAGACATTGCTACCGCTACCCTCAGCAATAAAGCCGTCATCATTTAACATCAATGTCTCATACAGTCCCTGCCGGGCAGCTTCCATCCTGGCAAGCACACTGAGCAGATAGTCGGTGGACTTAATCGAGGATAACAGGGACTGCTGGCAGCGGCGCAGCGAGGTCAGACCGATCTTGACACCCTGCCTGTATCTCTCAGTCTCAGGAGGCGCATAGGGTATTGCCGTGACGACGACGGTAGCCCGGCCACTCGCTCCAGCCCAGGGGAACGTGTCCGATTCGCCATTGGTAACAGTTAATCGAAGGCGGGCTTCCTGCAGTTTATTGGCCTCAAGCGTATCCTGGCAGGCCTGGGCAAGGTCAACGCCAGCCAGTCCCGAGCCCATCCCGATGGTATCGGCTGATTGCATTAGCCGTTCTAAATGCCGCTCCAGGAGGAATATTCTGCCACGGTAGGCACGCATCGTCTCAAACAGTCCGTATCCGTAGAGAAAACCATGGTCAAAGACCGATATACGCGCCTCCGAGGCGGCGATAAGTTCACCATTGAGATATACAATCCCTTCCATAACTATCCTCCTGATTCACGTTTCGACAAGCTCAGGAAATTGGACAGAATATCGTGCCCATCCGGCGTCATGATAGATTCCGGGTGGAACTGTATTCCCTCCACCATATCATACCTATTTCTGACCCCCATAATCACCCCGTCTTCCGTCCTGGCGGAAACCTCCAAAGACGTGGGTACGGTCTCGGCGCCGATGACCAGAGAGTGATAACGCCCACCAACGAGTGGAGACGGCAGGCCATGGAATACAGTTTCGCCGTCATGGTAGATGAGGGAGTCTTTGCCATGCACAGGGAGTACCGCACGTTTAATCTGCCCGCCATATACATAGCCGATGCACTGGTGTCCCAGGCACACACCCAGTATAGGAATACGCCGGCGGAACGAGCGGACGACATCATTGGAGATACCGGCTTCCAGCGGGGTACAGGGGCCGGGAGAGATGACGATATGGCTTGGCGCCATTGCCTCAATCTGTTCTATGGTTATGGCATCATTACGATAGACCACAGGCTCCTGTCGCAGTTCGCCGAGGTACTGAACCAGATTATAGGCGAACGAATCATAGTTATCTATCACCAGAATCACGATGTTATCTCCACGTCAGCCTGAGGCGATAGTTGGAGGGCCTGCATCATGGCTTTGCCCTTGTCCAGCGTCTCGATATATTCCGCCTCCGGCTCGGAATCATAGACAATAGCACCCCCCACCTGGAAATAAGCCCTGCCCTCTTTAACAAGAATCGTCCTTATGACGATATCCAGATCCATGTCACCGCAGAAACTCAGGTAGCCCAGCGACCCCGTGTAAACGCTGCGACGGGTAGGCTCAAGCTCATCGATAATTTCCATGGCCCGTACCTTGGGGGCTCCGGTTATGGAACCGCCGGGGAAGGTGGCTTTCAGGAGGTCAATCCGGTTTTTGCCTTCGCACAACCGGCCGACCACGGTCGAGGTAATGTGAAAAACGGTGGGATACGTCTCCAGAATAGCCAACTCCGTAACCCTGACCGTCCCATAGCGGCAGACACGCCCGATATCATTCCGCTCAAGGTCGACAATCATCACATTCTCCGCCCGGTCTTTAACGCTCTCCAGCAGGCTCTGTGCCAGCGCCCGGTCCTCTTCAGGGGATTTACCGCGGGGCTTCGTTCCCTTGATAGGACGGGTCTCCACCCAGTCGCCCCGGACCTTCAAGAATCTCTCCGGTGAAGCGCCAACAACAGTAACGCCGTCGAAATTAAAATAGTTGGCAAATGGTGCTGGATTGATTTCTCGCAGGCGCCTGTAGAGTTCATACGGTGCCATGCTTAAATCAGCCTCAAACCTCTGTGATAGATTGACCTGAAATATGTCGCCGGCGCATATATACTCCCGGCACGTAGCCACTGCTTGAAGGTAGCCCTCGTGCGTAAAATTGGCTTTGATGACGCTACCTTCGCCATGGGTATTTTCCTCTGTTGTTCTGGGCGGCGGACTCAGCGCAACCCGACTCCTCAGCTCTGCCAGCCTTTGGCGCGCCCGGTGCAGCCTCCGACTCTCCTCCAGTTCCGGGAATCCGGTCGCCACCACATACGTCTTGCCTTTAAGATGGTCAAAAGCCACAATGGCATCGTAGAAAGCCAGATAACACTCGGGAAGGTCTAAATCATCTACCGCTGTAGTTGGCAGTCGCTCCATAAAGTGGCACAAATCATAGCTGAAATAACCGACGGCCCCACCCATAAAGGGAATATCCGCCTTACCGCTCTCAAGAGAATAATTATCCAGTAATTCGCCGAGCATATTAAAAGGATTGCCCTGACTGACTTCTTCCACCCCATCTCTAATGATAGATACCTTATCGCCCCGACTCCTGAGTACCAGAAACGGGTCGCTGCCCATGAAGGAATAGCGTCCTAATTTGGGCGGGTCCATGCCGCTGTCAAGAAAGAAGCTGAAAGGTCGATGGGCAAAGGCCTCAAAACACCAGGGGGTGTCCGGCGCCATGTAGACCTCTTCTATGAGCGGATAGCGTTCGGTCATACTCAGTCAGTTTATCATAGAGTTACCATTGAATTATATAATATTTAACATCTTATCGCTTTACACAATTGTTAACATTTCTATTGTTTTTCTAATGTTGCCTCTTCACTCCTGCTCTGCTATGCTTTGAAGCAGTTATGCAGAACGAAAGCAGTCCGGGCAATAATACGATATTCCGCCGCATAGATTATGTCAAGATAACCGTCCTCGGCCTGGCTTTATCGGCCCTCTGGGGCAGCTTTCACAGCGTGGTTCTACCGCTACGCCTTCTGGACTTCGTGGCGGAATCGCAGAAAAATACCTACCTTGGACTGATGACGCTTACAGGGCTGCTACTGGCCATGGCCGTCCAGCCGATAGCCGGGGCTGTCAGCGACCGCTCCAGCTTCAAATGGGGGCGAAGGCGCCCCTTTATCCTTGTCGGCGGTATGATAACTCTGCTTTTTATCCCTGGAATCGGATTCGCCTGGAGCTACGCCGCTATTTTCGCTGTCTATTGCCTGATGCAGATAAGCGCCAACATAGCCCAGGGTCCCCACCAGGCTTTCATCCCTGACCTGGCGCCTGAAGAGAGACGCGGGCTGGCTTCAGGCGTGAAGACCCTTCTGGAAGTAATCGGCGGCATCGGCCTCGTCTATATAATAATATTCCTCAGCGACCGCTTCGGAGGAGAAAGCTTTTCCTGGATATGGCTTATCCTGGCGATACTGGCGGCCTTAGTGCTCGCGGCTGTGCTCATCACCATTATCACGGTTAAGGAGCGGCCGGGCACGGTTGTACACCGGCAGCCTTTATTTCCTGCCCTGATTAACAGCTATAAGATAGATGTCCATAAGAGCCCCGGCTTTATTATCTTCCTGGTATCTCGTCTCCTTTTCATAATGTCACTGACCACTCTACAGTCCTTCGCCCTGTATTTCTTCCAGGACACGGTTGAAGTACTAAATCCGGCTACGGCCACGGTCGAGCTTATGGCCGTGCTGGGTATTGGTATGGTGGGTACAGTCTATATAGCCGGTCGACTTTCCGATAGATTGGGACGCAAACCGATTCTGATTTTCTCGGGGATTATCGGCGCCGCCGGAATACTGGTATTGCTTCTGGGTCCGAGCTACGGCTACAAGCTTGTAGGAGGCGGACTTGAGGGAATCGCTGTCGGCTCGTTTATGAGTTCAAACTGGGCACTGGCTACCGACCTTGTTCCTAAAACTGAGGAGGCGAGATATCTCGGCCTGACCAACCTGGCTACGGCCGGTGGAGCTGCTCTGGCGCGACTTATCGGCATTGGCATTGATTATTTTAACAGCCGAAGTCCCGGACTCGGCTACGACTTCATGCTACTGGTCTGCCTTGCTTATTTCATTATCGGCTCAATAATGATAACGAGAATTAAGAGTCCAAACTAGCCAAACCAGGGTATTGACTTAAGTCCCAGGGAAGCAAGAGTGGCCATAACCACATATGATATTGTCCTGCCCAGCCAGCAGGCAACGAAGAACCTCCATAATGGCATGCGAAGGGCACCGGCGATTATGCCCACAATATCAAAAAAAAATGGGAAAACCGACAATATAAATATCGCTATCCAACCCCACCTTTTCACCCAACCCTCTACCCTGTTATATACTGTACTTTTTGATAGTAAACCCCGGCCGCTACGTCCGGCAATATAACCCGTCAATTCCCCGATACCCGCGCCAAGGCCACCAGCCACCCCGACTATTAGCGGCGAAGGCAGCGTAGCTCCGAGGGCCATTATTACGGCCATATTACTGACGGGCATTATTATTGTAGCGTTCAGAATGATACTGATAATAAAAGCACCGAGGTACCCGTAACTTCTTAACTCCCGGAACACACCAGGGTTTTTCCAGTAAAGATAGCCGATAACTGCCATGATGGCAACCGCCAGCAACAGGCCGACCAGGGGAATGCTTCTCTTCCTTAGCCAAGCCAACCACCCCTCTTTATCCTGCTTTTCAGCTTTGGTTTCATCCATACGCTGAGGTATTATACCATGATGCTATTTGATGCTGATAACCGCACTTGTTTTTATACCCATGTAATCGTTATAATAAACGGTAACCGGAAAGGAGACTTTAGTATGCCGTCTTATGCCTATTTTCAGAAGCAGATAATACCTCTGGAAGAAGCAAAAATAGGGATTATGACCAATTCCTTCCACTACGGTACTGCTATCTTTGAGGGTATCAGGGGTAACTGGAACAGCGAGCAGCAGCAGACCTATATCTTCCGCCTTAAAGAACACTACGAGCGGTTGCAAAGGGGATGCCACATATTGAATATTACCCTGCTCCATCCTATAGATGAACTCTGCCGGTTGACTGTTGAGCTGGTAGCCAAGTGCGGTTTCCAGGAAGACGTTTATATACGACCTGTAGCTTATAAGAGTTCCCAGGCTCTGGGCGTACGCCTGCATGACCTGGAGGATGATTTCTTCGTATTCGTTATTCCCTGGGGGCCTTACCTGGACGTGGACAAGGCCCGATGCTGTGTGTCATCCTGGCACCGTCCGGAAGATAACGTGATTCCTCCCCAGATTAAAGCCGCCGGTATCTATATTAATAACGCCCTGGCGAAAACAGAGGCTCAGAGTAATGGCTTTGACGAAGCTATCATGCTGGCCCCGGATGGTCATATCTCGGAGGGGAGCGGTGAAAATATTTTCCTGGTGATAGACGGCAAACTGGTGACTCCTGCCACCAGCAATAATATTCTCATGGGTATTACCCGTAATACGGTAATAGAACTTGCCGAAAAAGAACTGGGTATAGAGACAATTCATCGGTCGATTGACCGCAGTGAGCTCTATACCGCCGATGAGTGCTTTCTTACCGGCACCGCCGCTCATGTGACACCCGTATCGGAAATAGACCACCGCAAGATAGGCGATGGAGAGATAGGCGAAATTACGGCTAAGCTACAGGAAATTTACGTCAGGGTGATCAGGGGAGACAACCCCAAATATATCCACTGGTGCACGCCGGTCTATAAGAAATAGTCAAGACAGCGGGGAAAGACCGTGCTCACGCCTTACGGCATTCATCGTTTCCTTTATTCCCTGCCTCATTGTCCACCGGTTATAGTAGCCGATTTCCTCCTCAACACGCGTGGTATCATACTTGCATGTCATAATAGTGTGACTGGCTGACCGCTCCAGAGGCAGTAAAGTAATATCGGCATCAGGAACGAGCTCTTTAACGTAGTCGGCTATCTCCTGAACAGTACGGATTTCACCTCTTATGGAAAAGGATTTGGTCTCAGGGCGAGATACCTTGCTGGCCATTACGGTTGCCCTGGCCGCATCGTCCACATACGTCCAGCCCAGCACATTATCACCGGCGGCCGGGACTTTACCTGGCCTCCCGAGTGCTGGATTACAGACAAGCTGCTGTATGATGGCCGCTGTCCTGCCCCGTACCTGACCGGCGCCATACACCATAACAAACCTCAATGCCGTAATATCCAGGCCATACCTGTTGGTGTAATAGGCTGCCACGAATTCATCAAAAGACTTGGCAGCCCCGTAGATATTCTGGGGATAATGGGGGGCGTCATTGGGTATATATTCCTCAGGATAATTCTCCGGCGGACCGAAGACAGAACCAGAACTCGGCCAGACCACCTTTTTCAATCCGAGAAATCTGGCAGCCTCAAATACGCCAACAGTACCCTCACAGTTGACCTTAATACCCAGGAGAGGATTGGCATTGACTTCAAGGAGCATAAGGGCAGCCATATGAATAACATTCTCAATATTATTCTCCTTAAGAGTGCGAATAAGCTGGGAGAAATCCGTCACATCACCATGGACAATTTTAACACTGTTCCTAATTTCCTCTTCACTGAGAAGTCTCTCCAGACCGCTTCTCGCCGGAAACCAGTCATAGACCACCACCTGCTCACCTTCTCGAACCAGATCACGGACAACATGCGAACCTATAAATCCGGCGCCACCGGTGACCAAATAAGACATAATCAGCCTCCCATAGTACCAAGAAATGAACCTGTCCTGACGGCTTAACAGGGTATATCTGACGGCTCGCTTCAGGCTAACTGCCTGACGACGGCGATGACCCTGCCCTGAATCTCCACATTATCGGGGTCAGCATACATCGGCCGCATCTGGCTATTGGCCGGCTGGAGCCGGACGCGGTCTGATTCAAGGTAGACCTTTTTTAGCGTAGCCTCTTTTTCTGCCCTGAGCCAAACAGCGGCCATTTCGCCATTCTCGACGGCATTAACATACTGCATCAGGACAATATCGCCATCATGAATCAGGGCATCCACCATCGACATACCTTTCACCCGCAGTGCATAAACGCCGTCCTTACCCCGCGTCAACTCGCGAGGAACCTCCAGAGTTTCCGAGACAGCCGCGACATCCCAGATATCGGGAGCCGGCACCGGGATTGGCTCCCCGGCCGCAATCAGACCGATAACCGGCACCGATATCAGCGATTCCGAAGTACGAGTACGGTTAAGCAGCTCAATACCACGCGATACCTCGGCATGGCGGCGGATATGGCCTTCCCTCTCCAGTATATTCAGATTGTAATCCACCACGGAAGTTGAGCTGATATTGCAGCCCGCCTGTATATCCCGGATAGTAGGCGGATAGCCCCTGTCAGCCAGAAAACGGTCGATGAATCCAATGATACGCTGTTGTTTGTCCGACAGCTTTTTCATATTGCACCCTGACAACAGTTATAGATACAGCGAACACATGTTCTGAAATTACTATACACCAAGATATCGTTCCTGTCAACCATAAGGTCAATAAAAACAGGGATATACGACAAAATCGAAAGTTGAAGATAGAAAGTAATCAAAAAAAGAAAAATCAGCGAACTTTTGCAGCCGTTACATTCCAGTAATCAGGCCCCGTCTATTCCTTCACAGAAGGGACCCTGCCTGGTGGCAATAGCCTCCAGTGCCAGCTTGTCCATCTCAAGCTGAACGGGTATCGGGTAGTCTCCGGTAAAACACGCCAGACAAAATATGTTCTTCGGCAAGTCCACAGCCTTAATCAATCCTTCGATACTCAGATAGCCGAGCGTATCGGCGTCGATAAAATCACAGATTTCCGGTATACTCTTCTGGGCAGCGATGAGTTCTCTTCGGGTAGCCATATCCACACCGAAGAAACAGGGATACCGAATGGGAGGCGCACAGATACGCATATGGACCTCTTTGGCTCCGGCTTTTCTCAATATCTTGACCACACTGGGAGTAGTCGTGCCGCGAACAATGCTATCATCGACTACGACCAGACGCTTGCCGTCCAGCATCTGGGGTAGTGGATTAAATTTCAACTTTACGCCAAGGTCCCGGATACGCTGGTCGGGCTCGATAAAGGTACGTCCTACGTAACGATTTTTGATGAGCCCTTCCGCAATGGGGATACCTGACTCCTGGGCATAACCCATACCAGCAGCCGTAGCCGAATCGGGCACGCCCATAACCAAGTCAGCATCAACGCCATGTTCTTGAGCCAGCCCTGCCCCCATCGCCTGCCGCAACGGGTAGAGAAGCCGCCCATTAATGACACTATCTGGCCGGGCGAAATAGATATACTCAAAGATGCATAACCCTCTTCTGCCCCCTTCCACGGATGAACTCGTAACCCCGTTTTCGTCGATAGCAATAATCTCGCCCGGTTCAACCTCCCTGATGGCTTCGGCACCAATATGGTCGAGGGCGCAGGTTTCCGAGGCCACTAACCAGCCTCCATCCAGGCTGCCCAGACATAAGGGGCGTACTCCAAACGAATCACGAAACGCAAACAGATTCCGAGAGGTTATCAGGACTACAGAATAGGCACCCTGGAGTCGGCGCATGGCGTATTTTATCTTATCCACCAGGTTTGTTTCCGGACAGGCCAGTATAAGGTTGGCAATAACCTCGGTATCGGTGCCGGTACTAAAGGTATAACCCTGCTCAACCAGTTCTTTATAAAGATACTCGGCATTAATGATATTACCGTTATGGGCAATAGCGATAGCATTATTACCGTTGCCCACGATAATCGGCTGAGCGTTAGCGGCTCGGCTGGAGCCAGCTGTGGAATAGCGGTTATGACCTATGGCAATATAGCCGGTAAGATGTCTTAGCTGGTCTTCGCTAAATACGTTGGAAACACGGCCCATGCCGGTGCGAATCTGAATTCTCCTGCCATCAGCAGTGGCAATGCCGGCGCTTTCCTGGCCGCGGTGTTGAAGTGCAAATAATCCAAAAAAGGTAAGACGGGCTACGTCCTCATTCGGGGAATAAACACCAAAAACGCCGCAAGACTCGTGCAAGTTTAACCTGCCTTATAATTCGTCTTGACAAACTCTATTATTATTATAGCCTATTTGTCGTATTCCGGTCAATTTATCATGAGCCGGAAATCCGGCGACAGGACTTCAACCACTCCAGAACAGCATTGACCGCACTATCCTCCCGCCGCAGCCGGTGACCGACCCCATCGATAATAATGAGTTTTTTAGGCTCCCCGGCCTTTTCATGCAGGCGGTAAGCATGGCTTACCGGTACAACATCATCCTGGCTGCCGTGAACAATCAACAACTGCCTGGGGGCGATTTTGTTAATGTGGTTAACTGGCGTAATCTGCTTAAGGTTATCGAACCAACCCTTGAGGGAAGGGGGAAAGTCCCGGTCCCGGATAGCACCAATGCCGCGAAAGCGTTCAATGATAGCCTGCGGCTCTTCATCCTCGGTGAGAAATTCAAAATCAGCCGGAGAGGCACAGGCAGCCACAGCGGACACCCTTTCATCCTCGGAGGCTACATAGATAGAGGTAGCCGCCCCGGCGCTGAAGCCCACAAGAGATAGATAGGTCCTGTCAATACCATCGCTACTCCACAGGTAGTCAATAGCAGCGTGCAGGTCATGTGTCCAGCCTATGAGGTCCATATTGCCGCCGCTATCCCCCGCCCCCCTGAAATTGAAGAAGAAAGCGGCAAAGCCCTCACGGCAGACCCGCTCAGCCAGGGCTGGATAACCCCCGTCATCCGGGTCGGGAGGATTACCCGATGGAGCGCCGTGACAGAGATAGACAGCCGGATATTGAGTCTTATTATCAGGCAAAAAAAGCTGACCTACGATAGATATTCCGTCAACCTGTAGAACAACGAAATCTTTTAACAACTGCAATCTCAATATATCCGGTTAAGTGGCTCTAGATATATCTGCCCACGGATTTGGCAATGGTTTTGAGTTCTTCCATGAGCCGTGTGAAGTCGGAGGGAGAGAGCGACTGAAGACCATCGACGAGGGCCTCTTTCGGATTCGGGTGGACCTCGATGAGAAGGCCATCGGCGCCGGCCGCCACGGCTGCCTTGGCTATCGCCGGCACCAGCGAGTAATGTCCAGCGGCGTGACTGGGGTCGACAATTACCGGCAGATGACTGAATCTCTTGAGCACCGGTATGGACGAGATATCCATGGAGAAACGGATACTATCTTCAAATGTCCGGATACCGCGCTCACAGAGAACGACGCTATTACCCTCTGCCAGAAGGTAATCGGCGGCGGTAAGCCACTCGGTAATGGTGCAGGAAAACCCCCGTTTCAATACAACGGGGCGGTGGCTCCTGCCGGCATCAGTCAGCAGCGAATAGTTCTGCATATTGCGAGAGCCTATCTGAAGCATATCAGAGTAGCTGGCCACCAGCTCAACGTCTTTAGGCTCCACGACCTCGGTTACCACCGGCATCCCCGTCTTTTCCCGGGCTTTTGCCAACAGTTCCAGTCCAACCTTCTGCAGACCCTGAAAGCTGAACGGAGAAGTACGCGGTTTGAAGGCACCACCACGCAGGATGCTGGCCCCAGCCTTTTTTACAGCCACGGCTGCCTCTGTAAGTTGCTCCTCGCTCTCCACAGCACAGGGGCCAGCGATAACGATGATACGTTCACCCCCAATCTCTACTCCACTACAGGAAACCTTACTGCCACTGGGCTTGAACTCTCTTGAAGCGAGCTTGTAAGGCTTCATAATCCGGGTAACACTTTCAACGCCGGGCAACACGGCAAAGATATCGGTGGGCAACTGCCCCGTGTTACTCCCCAGCAGAGCTACCACCGTCTTGTCCGTACCCAGGTTGAGCTGTACGTCAAGTCCCTGCGACTTCGCCTTCTCTACAACGGCGTCTATCTCTTCCCTGGTGGCACCCTTTTTCATTTCGACTATCATGGCTTTTTATGACATCCTTCTCAGGATTTTAGAATGTCCGTATCAACTCGCTCACTAACGCTTCCTCAAATTGACTTTATACCCCTTAGCCTTCAGTTCGCCGACAAGCTCTTTAACATCGCCACTATTGACATGGATACAGATGTCTTTTTCAGCTTTGTCGGGAAGCACTTCGATATGGAGCGTTATAATTTCCAGACCATGTTTGTTTACGGCGGAGATTACCTCTTCCAGTGCTTTACCACTGCCGGCACCGATAACCTCAATCCGGGTGCCAGGATCACCCAGTCCCAGAATTGGATTAACAATCTTATAGAAGAAGTCGTTGGTAGTTGTTATACCCACAACCTGCCCATCATCGACCACCACCAGACAGCCCACTTTATTGGACTGGGCAATAGCTACAGCCTCTTCCGAGGTTGTATCCGGCGACACGGTAATAACCTTCTTCTCCATAATTTCTTTTACCGGAGTTGTATTCAGGAGATAGGTCATCTCCCATACGGTAAGGGATGTCGCTTTTGATGGAGAGACACTCTCCAACCGCCGCGCCGTCACGATACCCACCAATTTCCCTTTATCCACCACCGGCAGCCGCTGGATGCGATGCGCTTCCATAATCCTCTTGGCATCGCTGATACTAGTCTTGCTGGGAACGGTAACCACATTGGTTGTCATGACATCACGAATCAGCATTTTTCACCCCTGAAGATAAATTTACATGATTCCGGTTTCAGTATAACATAACACCAACTTACTTTCAGCATTTTAAGGAGTTTTACCCCACCTGAAACCTCTTTTATTTCTACCTTCCTTCTTCGCCTTCTTGACTGCCTGCCTGACGATTTTCTTCTCACGCTTGAGACGGCTGGCCTTAATCTGGCAGGTTGCATTCCATTTACCACATGGATTTCACTAAACGCTTTTGGCTTTTCGACTCTGCCTTACCGACAGCAGCAGCAGCTTAATAGCGGTCACTTCCACCCATATTATCATGTTCGCCACAAGAAGCCGCTCAGCCAGACCGAACCAGCTTGCTGTATTCTCAAGGAATCCCACCAGTAAAACCAGAGCCAGCGCCAGAATACCCGTCACCAAAGTATATTTGAAGATATTCCGCCAGTACGGGTCTTTCTTCAGGCTGGGGGCGATGAGCAGGCCGGCTATAGGGAAAAGCCAGAAAACGACGGTTGCCGCCAGCGAGTGGATAGTCCCTTCTACAGTATCCGGGGCGCCCACGGGGTCAGTCCGGAAAGCGCCGATAATAAGCATGCCAAAGCCCATAAAGACGAGACAACCAATACCTATATGGAAGCCACGGGCCCGGCGTATATTGAAAAGGAGTCCGGCGGCAAAAATTTCCACAAGCAAACCGATAGTCAGAAAGCCTATTGTCTGCAGCCAGCCTATGGAGGTCAACGCCAGGCTGCTGATGGAGTGCGTCACCATATTGTAACCGGGATTGGAGAAGGCCGCCGTGATGTCGGTAGCAATCAACACCAGCGGCCCGGCGATACCGGCGAAAGCCAGGGCGCTGTGAATATTCAGATTCTGATATAGGGACTTCACCGCTAATTTATAATTCACGATTTACTAACTAACATCCTTTCGGTGTAAAAAACAGCTTTGCGCCTATTATACAAGGAAGGATAAAAGCGGACAATAGTATTTTGTCACTATCTACCTCATCCGCTGTGTCCCCCTCTCCTCTCAAGGAGAGGGGGATGAGATTTTTAGAGAGGGGCTGGCGCCCCTCTACACACTACTCCCCGTGGGGGTGGGGGTTGGGAATAGATAAGAAATGGTGATAGTATATAAAGACAGGGTAAGACAGGATGAAGGAGATGTTGATATGGCCTGTGAATATAAAATCGTCCAGGGTCCCAAAGAAAGACAAATGAACAGGATAATCACCGAAGAGGAGCTCGGCCGGTTTGACCAAGAAGGGTGGGAGCTGGTGACCGTATTTACCACACAAAGAGGAATCGTCGGCAAGGGCCAACAAGAGCACGAGCAGTTATATTACATATTTCGCCGTGCTATAAAGCGAGAAAGCTAACCGGCGAGTCTATTCATTAACCTGTTTTAAAGGGGCTGGTTTATCCTTCCCACGGAAGGACCACTCCGCGTGGTGTACCTTATTAATCTATCCCCCTAGCCCCCTTCCCTTCGCAAAGGAAGGGGGAATTTCTACAATGGGAATCCTGCTGATTGAGTCTTTGTGCATGAGGGCCAGTGCCGTTCGTATTGTAGTGAGGACGCCACCTCCTTTACCCCCTTTTAGAGAGGTAGGATTTTGCGAGTTGCTGTCACCCCTCTATGCATGATACGCCTCTTTTTCTTTGCCCTACCCCAAGCCTCCCAACCGTTTGTTTTGTTTTCCCACCCAAGCCCACCCTCGTATCGCTGGCGGCTAAGCCCGCAAAGATTACGCCCCACACCCCAATTTATATATAGTGGGTTGCGTGTAGAAAATCCCCCTTAATCCCCCTTTTTCAAAGGGGGATACGGGGCGGGGGATAAGACTATGGAATAAGGAAAAGATGATAGAGGGCGGGTGGGTGGGAAAGAGAAACTCAGAGGTGGGTGGGGGGGGAGATAAATAAATATTATGTATGTAAGACACTAATTATTGTGCAATATTGTCTCTTAATTTTACATAGATTAATGAAGGACCTCCACGGCTTTTCTTTTCATTAATCTCGAACTTGTCTGCATGTGCCTTAATCAACTGTGAAAGCTGTTTGTATCCATATGTTCGAGAGTCGAAACTAGGGTCAAGTTGTCGTAAACGGTTACCCATCATTCCCAAGAAAGCCCACCCATCATCTTGCACGGTCGTGTCAAAGGCATTTTTTAGTAATGATAACAAATTATCTGGTATATTATCTATTTTTGATTTATTTAAAGAACCAATAACTTTTTCTTTATCTTTTTCGTCGAGGAGATTTTCTGTATAAACAAAGACCTCACAAGCGTTAACAAATGCACGAGGCGTTGTCTTCTTTCCTATACCCATCACAAAAAGACCTTTTTCTCTAATACGTGTTGCCAACCGTGTATAGTCACTATCACTAGACACTATACAGAAGCTATTAACTGTTCCTTCATATAAAATATCCATAGCATCAATAATAAGTGCACTATCGGTTGCATTCTTACCCGTAGTATAACTAAATTGTTGAATCGGTTGAATAGCGTAGGTATTTAGCGTTTCCTTCCAACTTTTCATTCGGGATTCTGTCCAATCTCCGAAAATATGACGGATTGTCACTATTCCATACTTATTAACTTCTGTAATCATATTTTTAAATAAAGAAGGTTGTGCATTATCACCATCAATTAGCATGGCGATTCGTCTGTTTTCCGTATTTGTAGATAATACCGACATTGCATCACCTCCGTTTCGCTTTTTCCTATAAATATATCGAATTAATATATATTTCTAGATAGTATTAGTCATTTTAACTGTAAGATGCCATTATGTCAATAATCCTATAACCCCCTCCAGTACCCTCTTCCACTTTCTCCCCAGCTTCTTATAGCTGAGCCTTATCTGCGTGCGGCCCACGGCTATCTCGTCCCTTAATAGCGGCTCAAGTTTTTGCCTGTCGAAGGGGAGGCCCTGAAAGCGCCTGAGAATAATCTGGCCTTCCTCGGTAGAGATGGACTCTATCCCCGCCTGAGCAACCAGATTTTTGATTCCGACGGCGTAGAACAGGTTCTCCACCTCCAGCGGCACGGCGCCGAAGCGGTCCCGATACTCCTGCGCTATATCGTCCAGCTTCTCAGCCGCCCTTTTATCCGTGAGGCTGCGGTAAAGCTCCAGTCGGGTATTGACATCGGGCACGTAGTCCTCAGGGATATAGGCGTCCAGGGGGAGGTCGATAGTGGGTGTGGGGAGGCGGGGCGGAGGCTCTTTAACGCCGGCAATGCGGGCCTTGCGCTCTTCCACAGCCTCGGCGAGGAGTCGAGTGTAAAGGCTGAAGCCGATGGCGGTGATATGACCGCTCTGTTTCGCTCCCAGTAAAGTACCGGCGCCCCTGATTTCCAGGTCTTTCATGGCGATGCCGAAGCCGGCGCCGAGCTCGGTCGCTTCATAGATAGTCCTCAGTCGCTTGCGGGCTACGGGTGTCAGGTATTTGCCCCCGTCATACAGGAAATAGGCATAGGCAAGGTTAGCCCCCCGTCCGACTCTCCCCCGCAACTGGTAAAGCTGCGTCAGCCCGAACTTGTCCGCCTGGTTAACAATCACGGTATTAACGTTGGGCATATCCAGTCCTGACTCAATAATCGTCGTACACACCAGGATGTCAAGCCTGCCCCGGCTGAAGTCGGCCATAACCCTCTCCAGCTCTTCCTCGGGCATCTGACCGTGTCCGATGGCTATCTCAGCCTCGGGCACCAGCTCACGCAATTCTTCGGCAACGATGGCGATACTCTGCACCCGGTTATGCACGAAAAAGACCTGCCCATTACGCTCCAGCTCCCTGAGTATGGTCTCCCTGACCAGGTGTTTGTCATACTCGGCGACATAGGTCTTGACGGGCAGGCGCTCTTCCGGAGGCGTCTCCATGGTGCTCATATCCCTTACCCCCACCAGCGACATATGCAGGGTGCGGGGAATAGGGGTGGCGCTGAGGGTAAGCACATCAACCTCCTGCCTCATCTTTTTCAGATACTCCTTATGGTTGACGCCGAAGCGCTGCTCTTCGTCAATGATAAGCAGTCCGAGGTCTTTAAAGGCTATGTCTTTCTGAATGAGGCGGTGCGTGCCGATGCAGATGTCCACCGTGCCGTCGGCCAGACCGTCAATGACGGAACGCTGCTCCGCCGGCGACCGGAACCGGCTTAACACCTCCACCCGTAGCGGGAAGGCATCCAGCCTCTCGCTGAATGTCGTATAATGCTGCTGCGCCAGCACGGTGGTCGGCACCAGCACAGCCACCTGCTTGCCGTCCATCACCGCCTTGAAAGCGGCCCGGATGGCCACCTCAGTCTTGCCATAGCCGACATCCCCACAGACGAGCCTGTCCATCGGCTTGACTTTCTCCATGTCTACCTTAACATCTATCTGCGCCTCTAATTGGTCAGGTGTCTCGACATATGGGAAGGCGGCTTCAAGCTCCTGCTGCCAGAGCGTATCACGGGAGAAGGCAAAACCGGGGACAACCTCGCGGGCAGCGTAGAGAGCCAGCAGTTCCTGGGCAAGTGCTTCCGCCGCCTCTTTAGCTCTCTGCTTGGTGCGGTTCCATTCCTGAGTGCCGAGTCGACTCAGCACGGGCGGACGGTCGCTGGCGCCGATATACCGGCTGACACGGTCAATCTGGTCGGTGGGGACATAGAGTATATCACCCGCAGCATATTGCAACACCAGGTATTCCTTGTCACTGCCGGCGACACTGAGAGTCGTCACGCCGGTGAACCGCCCGATGCCATGCTCAACATGAACCACGAAGTCATCGGGATTTATCTCCGCCATAAACTTATGGCGCGGCACTACCCGCCTTTTCATTAGCCGCCGCTGCTTGACGAAGCCGAAAATCTCGGCATCAGTGAACAGATAGGTATCGCCATTCATCACCCAGCCTTCGGCCAGTGAACCCGGCACCAGGGATAGTGAGCCGGGTCCGGGTATGTGCTCGACCTTATCAACCGGCACCGCGATAATGCCGTCCTCTTCAAGCAGCTCGGATAGACGGCCCGCCTGGTGGCTGACTACTATGACTCGTTTCCCCTGATTCATAAGCTCTCTGGTTTTTTTCAGAAACGGCGACAGTTGCCCCATATAGCCGGGGGCAGAGATAAAATCAAGACGCGGCTCATCAATACCCCAGGCAGCTAGCCTCAGGCACTGCCTGCGCTTAATCTCTGACTCCAGTTCCTGCCAGGTAAAATACGGCCTGGGGAAATTGCGTGGTAATTCCCCCCGTTCCAGCTTCTCCAGGCGCATCTGTTCAGCTTCAGCATCCAGATCAGCCACAGCCTGCTCAATAGACGAGGGCTCATCAAGCACCAGCAGAGCACCTTCCGGCAGGTAGTCCATAAGACAGCCGTTGTTAAACAGGGAAGTGTAAAACTGCATTTCGCGGGGTCGCTGCCTGTCAAGCAGCATAGCTATGTCATTCTGAAACTGCTGCTTTGTCTCCTCAGTACAACCCGACATGTCCAGACTCCCTAAAGAACTCTCCAGCGAACGTTTGTCCATCTGACAGGGTGCCAGTAATTCTGTAGCCGGCCCAAGCGATACCGAGGATACTTTCTCGATGGAACGCTGGGTTTCCGGGTCGAAGAAACGGATATTATCGATAATATTACCGAAGAACTCCAGCCGTACCGGCATCTTGCTGGTCGGCGGGTAAATATCGACGATGTCACCCCGATGACTCATGGTGCCCGGTATCTCCACCAAGTTTTCCATCTGATAGCCCATCGCTTCCCACCGACCGAGTAATTTATATGGCTCTATATCCACCCCGAGCTCAATGTTATGACAGGCCGAAACAAAATCACTATATGCCGTTGTTTTTCCCGCAATCGCCATAGCCGAAGCCACCACCAGAGGTGGCCCGTCTCCGAATGCGCCCGAGCCAAAGCTGGCCAGGGACATAAGCACCTGTACTCGGTCCAGCTCTGTAGTGGAATCCGAAGCCAGGCGCTCGTAAGGCAGGGCATCAGGCTCCGGGAAGAGCCTTGCCTGCCCGTGAGTACACCAGTTAAGGAGCTGTTCGTGGAGCTTTTTGGCATTCTCCGGCTGTGCCGTGACTACCAGCAGTGGTCGCCTCAAGTTCTCATAAAGAGCCGCTATCACGTAAGGCTTAGCGGCGTCAAGCACTATTACTGTCCTGTCGCTTTTACTTTTCAGTCCTTCAAGGAGCAGATGGTATTCAGGCAAATCTTCAATTAACTTCAACAGTCGGCTCAGGTCTGGCAATAAAGTCCTCCAAACACCTCTAGGGCTCGTCGCTACCGACCAGCCCTTTTAACTGAATTTTAACATAGAACAGGAAATAACCTGAAATATTATTACGGCAATAGCGATGGGGAGGATTTTTATCTACCTCACCCCCTATATCCATATATTAAATCCCCCTTTACGAAAGGGGGAGACAGATTGGGTTAAGGCATTGATATTAGAGTTTGGACAATGGGGGAGATGGGGAGACCTGAATGAAAATCCCCCTTAATCCCCCTTTTACAAAGGGGGAGACAGATTGGGTTAAGGCATTGATATTAGAGTTTGGACAATGGGGACGGGGTGGATATTAACGGGTTAGCAGAGGATGATACGAGGGCGGCAGGGTGGGAATAGATAACAACGAGGCGGGGTGGAGGTGAGGCTTTCCCTCCAGAGAAGGAAAGCCTGGTGCCAATAAAACCACTAGATAAAAAAATCATTTTTGACTTGTTATACTGCATCGTGTAAAATCCCAGCGTGAGCAAGCGTCGTGAGACCAAGCGTGTACAGTGGAATAGTAAGCGGATACAGGCGCTTCGGCGACATCTGGGGATGACACAGCTTGAGCTGTCAGACAGAATGGGCACGCGTCAACAGACTATCAGTGAGTGGGAGACAGGCATGTACCAGCCACGGGGTGCCTCATCTACCCTTTTGTCTATAATTGCCGAGCAGGCTAAATTCAACTATCAAGCTTCCAAGCCAAAAAAGAAATCTTGACGGCATACACGTTACCGTGTATGATTTTTATAGCTGGCAATAATTACAGGATGAGGCGGTTAATAACGCCTCGTAAAACTGACGGGCGCATTCGGAGGTACAGATTCGGTTGCGGTAAAATTACTTCTTATGAGCGACTCTAATATAAACAGTCTGAGGCCTTTCTTTGAACCCGCCAGTGTCGCTGTTATCGGCGCCTCCAGAACAACGGGCAAGGCGGGCTATAATATCGTTGAGAACCTGCTGAGGCTCGGTTATCGAGGGAAGATATACCCGGTAAATCCCAAGGCAAAGCAAGTTTCGGGGCTGGTGTCATATCCTAATGTTAAGCACATCCCTGAGCCGCCAGAGCTGGCGCTTATCGTGCTGCCGCCTTCACAGGTATTGACATCCATTGAAGAGTGTATCGCATGCGGCGTTAAGGCTGTAGTCATTGAGTCGGCCGGTTTTGGTGAGATGGATGAGGCAGGCGCCAGAGTCGAAGAGCAGATATCCCGCATGGCGAAGCAGGCGGGAATAAGGATAATGGGTCCCAACAGCGTCGGCACCATCAATACATCAGCGAATTTTGATACCAGCCTGGGCCGGTTGAATAAAATATTCCTGCCCAATGCGGATATAAAAGCTGGGTCAGTCGGCTTTATCGGTCAGACCGGCCTGTTTACCGGTGTTTTCCTCCCGCTGATAAACTCCGATCTAGGAATCAGCAAGGTAGCCTGTCTGGGAAACAAGTGCGATGTCGATGAAAGCGATATACTTGAGTATCTGGGCAGCGATGCCCGGACACGGATTATCGCCATGTATCTGGAAAGTATTAAGGACGGCCGCCGCTTCCTCAACCTGAGCCGCCGCATTGTAAAAGAGAAACCTATAGTCATACTGAAATCAGCCGTAACGGAGAGCGGGGCGAGAGCATCGGCAACCCATACCGGCTCAATAGCCGGAGAGGACAGGGTCTATGACGCCGCTTTCAAGCAAGCCGGAATTATCAGGGTAGGAAGCTTCGAACAGCTCTGGGATATTACCAAAGCCTTCGTCTATTCACCTCTGCCGAAAGGAAACCGGGTGGCCATAATTAATCTCGCCGGGTCCGGATGCGTCACCTCCGTCGACGCCTGTGTCAGGAATGGACTGAAAATCGCCGAACTGCACCCGGCCACCAGAGATAGAATCAAAACAGTCTATCCCGACTGGTGGCGGGTAAGGAGTCCGATAGACGTCTGGACAGCCATTGAGGCCAGCGGCTTCGAGACAGCCTATACCACGATAACCAGGGCAACCCTGGCTGATGACGGCGTTGATGCGGTCGTGGTCATTATTGGCGCTAATGACTGGATTCCCGGAAAAGACGTACCCGCTCTATTCAAGGATATCAGGAAGGAATTCCCGGATAAACCCTTTATAGCCGTTAATCCGCTGGGGGACAGAAAAGTGTACCTGAGGATGTGTCGGGGCTTCCAGGCACTGGGTATCCCCAGCTATACCAGTGACGAAGATGCCATAGTATCACTGGCGGCCCTGTACCGTTATCAGCAGTTCCTGGATAGCACGGCCCAGTCTTAGAGAGGGGAGTGATGCTGGCGAACGCTTTTCCGGAGAAATCGGTCATTGAAATGTGGCAATATCGCCTGCCAGGCAGGACCGACCTCATGACCGAAGACGGAGAGCCGATAAGGGTAGTCTATCCGGGAAGGATTAACGATGACCGCGGCGCCGATTTACTGGATGCGGTTATCTCCACTAATCAGGGGCTGGTAAGGGGAGACGTCGAGGTCCACGTCAGGTCAAGCGGCTGGCGGGCGCATGGGCATCACCAGGACACGGCCTATAACCGGGTGGTTCTGCACGTGGTCTACTGGCATGATACCAAAACATCTATCTGTCTTCAGAACGGACAGAAAGTCCCTACTCTGGAACTGCATAAGTTCCTGGAAGCTAAAAGAAGCCAGTACACTGATTCGGCATGTGCTACCACAAACCTGCCGATGCCATGCCGCAGCGCAATAGTTCTCCGGGATACCAGCGATATCGGCAGGATTCTTGATACAGCCGGGAAGGAGAGGTTCCGTACTAAGCTTGCCGACTTTCAGACGCAACTGGCTCAAACGGAGGCGAGCCAGGTCCTTTACCAGGGAATCATGGGGGCACTGGGCTACACCAAGAACAAATATCCACTATTGAAGTTATCCCACCGCATGCCCCTTCGAAGGCTGGAAGCGGTGGCTTCTGGTGTAATCTCAGACACCGAATGCCTGGCCCGGCAGCAGGCTCTACTGGTGGGCATGGCCGGACTGCTGCCATCGCAACGTTCCAGTCGATACCCAGCGGCGATGCTGGATGATGAATGGGTAGATAAACTGGAGATGCTCTGGTGTTCCTCCCACGAGAGGACGGCAATGTCCGAGGACGACTGGCATCTATTCAAGGTCAGGCCAGGTAATCTCCCCGTCCGCCGCATAGTGTCTATGAGCTATCTCCTGCTACGCCATAGAGAGAAAGGGATATTTGAGCTGGTGAGAAGTCTTCGCCAGGAGACGGCAGAGGCGGGATACGGCAGGCTGGCAAAGGCTTTACAGGTGGCTGCCGATGGCTACTGGGCAAGATACCTGGACTTCGGACTTCCCGGTCAAAGAGGTATCCCGGCCCCTATTGGTATTGGGCGAGCTGCTGATATTATTGTGAATATAATCCTTCCCTTTACCGCTGCCTGGGGCCAAGAGAATTCTTATCACGTGCTGGCCAGAAAAGCCCTGGAAATTTACCAGCATTACCCCAGACTGGCGGAAAACACCCTGGAAAGACATATGAGAAAGCAGCTAGGGATTAACGGTTACCTGGTTAATTCGGCTCAAAGGCAGCAGGGACTGATTCATATCTACAGGACCCTGTGTTCGCAGGGCAGATGTCATGAGTGCCCGCTAAGTGGAGCCGGTGAGTGAAGGCGGTTTTTATATCGCCATTTTTGATGGGCAGTAATATAAAGCGCCGTCTATAGCACAGTAGCTTAACGTGCTTTCACAGATAGTCTGCCAGTTCGGTCAGGCTGCGTATCTTGGGGCAGTCGTTAATGTCGTCATAATGACCGGTGCGGTCGATAAGTATTCCTTTCATACCAGCTCCGTTAGCGCCAATAACGTCAACCTGGTACTGGTCGCCGACATATATTGCCTCTGGAGGCTGTACGCCAGCCTGCTTCAGCGCTTCCTGAAATATCTCCGGCTGAGGCTTGTTGGCGCCCGCGTCCTGAGAGGTGACGATAATCTCAAGCCATACGGTCAGCTCCAGCTTATTCATCGTAGCCGTCATATCCTGCTCTACGTTGGAAATTAAGCCGAGAATAAGCCCCCGCCTCTTAAGTTCGTTCATGGCCGGCGCAGCATCATCGAAGAGGACAAGGTTCATCTGGAACTGCTGCATCTTGTGTAACAGGCTGAGAACAAGCTTATCATCAAATTCTACGCCGGCTTCCCGGAGCATGATTTTCTGGTGTTCCATGTACAGCGCCGTCTTCTCTTCTTTTGACCTGAGGCTCAGCGGACGGCGGGCTATTTCTCCGTACATAAACTCATCGGCAGTGACGAGGGGACTGCGAAAGATAGCGGGGTCCCGCTGGATACCGATTTCCCCGAGCGCCTGTGCCGCTAGTTCTTCGCGTGGTGGGTCATAGCGTACCAGCGTCTGAAAGAGGTCGAAGAAAATGGCTTTAATCATTAGAGTAGCTCCCTTTTTGGTCTTAAACAGTACCATTGTAATCTAAGCTGTCTTATCTGTAAAGGAAATCCCGATTTTATTCGGGCGATTTTTGTATATAGTGGGTGGTAAAAGATAATCGGGAGGAATCGTGGGAGTACAATGTAGATACGGCCTAGATACCCTTCCTGACAATCAAGACGACTGCCAGAGATAAAACCATGATGCCGGCACTCAATAACAGCCCTATCTGCACCCCCAACACACCACCCACCCAGCCCATAACGGGGGCGCCGATGGCAACACCGGCCGTGAGCAGGGCATGGAATATCCCGGTAGCCATGCCACGCTCCCCGGGTGAAGTATAGTCGGCTACCATGGCCGAGATGGACGGGAAGATGGCGCCGTAGGCGATCCCATATACAGCCATCACAACCGCCAGCAATGGGAAGACTGTTACCCAAGGCATTACCACCAGAGCTATGATACCGAGAGTTAGCCCGACGGAAGTCAGCCCAAGCCGTCCTATACGGTCGGAAAGAGCCCCTGAAGGTAACTGGAATATAATAAACATAATAGCGAAAGCCGCCAGCAGCATACCGACGTGTAAGGCTTCCATACCCAGGTTCTTTATATAAAGAGGCAGGAGCGTGACGACGCCGCCAAAGGTAAAATACTGTGCAAATATAGCGCAGTAGGGACCAATAAGCTCCCTTCTTTTAAGTAATTCCTTTGCCTTCTGCCAGCCCTCATCAAAATACCTTGGGTTCTGGGCAAAATCACGGCGGCGACTCCCCGGCAGTAACAAACTCAGAAGAGCGCCTAAGACCAACAGTCCCGCCCCAGTATAAAATACTACGTCGTATCCCAGCCTGGAGGCGATAACCCCGCTCGACCCGTAACCCACGAGGGTAGCCGCCGCCAGCGACATACCATAGAAAGCCATGGCTCTACCACGGCGATGTTCGGTGCCATGATAGGCTACAGCCGACATGGTCGCCGGGCCGACCACACCTCCCGTTATCCCGTGAAACACCCGCACCAGTGCCAAGTGAACCGGCCAACGGCATAAAGAATAGAGAAACATACCCACAGCATCACCAATGAGGCCGGCGATTAGCGGCAGCTTATAACCATATTTATCTACAAAACGGCCGAATATCACATTCGCCGGGGTGTTTGCTATCGAATAAAGACCGATAATGAGGCCGACAATACCCACGCTGGCTCCGAGTTCATAAGCATAGAGAGACATAATGGGAATGAGCAGATGGGTGTCAAGGAAACCAAGAAAAGTGACAACCGAGACGATAGGCAAGACCTTCCCTGCGTGAGGTCGTGTTAATTCATTCATCCGACCAACGACATTAGAATACACCCAAAAGTACTTCTTGTTCAACTTGTCTCAGCTTGCTATAATGAGTATACAATAAAAAAATAGCATGGGTAGAAACAGTAGAATGACGAAAGTATCGGAATCGCCATACCGCCGAATCGTAGTTAAATTCGGCACGAGACTGCTTACCGGCGGCAGTGACCACCTGGACTCTGAAATAGTATCAAATCTGGTAGCCCAGGTGGCACGATTGCATAAACAGGGACTGGAACCTATTATCGTCTCTTCTGGGGCTATTGCTTCCGGTCGGCATAAGCTGGGGCTGACTAGAAAAATCAAAGGCATCCCTTTCAAGCAGGTACTGGCTTCAGTAGGCCAGGGCCGCCTGATGAATGTCTATGAACAGCTTTTTGACCAGCATAATATCACCGTAGCACAGGCGTTGCTGACCAAGGCCGACCTCTCTGATCGCGCTGGTTATCTCAACGCACGCAATACCCTCCTGGCTTTGATGGAACTCAGGGTAATATGTATTGTGAACGAGAACGACGTGGTCTCCATCGATGAGATTCATGAGGCTAAGTTCGGTGATAATGACAACCTGTCAGCTATGGTAGCCAATCTGGTTGACGCCGATTTGCTGATGATACTCACGGACATTAGCGGACTATATACCGCCGACCCGCACCATGACCCAGGCGCCCGCCTGATATCGCAGGTAGAGAGAATCGACGCCAAGATTGAGCGCCTGGGAACTATCAACACGGACAGCTTCGGCACTGGCGGCATGGTCACCAAGATAGAAGCCGCCAAACTGGCAACTGCCTCCGGGGTGGAGGTGGTTATTGCTGACGGTCGAGAGGCCGATATTATACCACGGCTGGCATCGGGCGAAACCATCGGCACGCACTTTATGCCAACCACAAGCAAAATTGAAAGTCGCAAGCGCTGGATGCTCTCCGGTCTGTGTACCAGAGGCAAGCTGGTCATTGATGACGGTGCTGCCCTGGCATTAAGAAAGCAGAATCGCAGCCTGCTTTCGGCCGGTATCCATAAGGTCGAGGGCAGATTCGAACGCGGTGAAATAGTAGCCATTTATGATAGCGGGGGCTCTCAACTCGGCTGCGGTATAACCAACTACAGCTCCGGCGATATCGGCGTTATTAAAGGGGCTCATTCGAATAAAATCGCCACTTTACTCAGTTTTGACTACGGCCCGGAAGTGGTGCACAGAAACAATCTAGCGTTACTGGAAAGAGAGGAGACAAGTGGCAACAGGCAGACTGTACCATTACATCGATGAAGAGTTTATAGTGGAGGTCAACTACCAGTTCCAGCACGAATCAGAACAGAGATGGTGGGGTGAGCTTACTCTGGTAGACTACGTACGCCTCAAAGACGGCAGCGGGTATATGCTCGAGCTTGAAGACGGCCGCCGAAGCAAATGCACTCTCAAAAAGAGGGTCAACCGGGCGGTAACGAGCCTCCCGCCCCGCTACGTCTACCACTTCAGCGG
>CAZPQB010000003.1:0-68407 GCA_964588605.1 uncultured Dehalococcoidaceae bacterium
GAGTATGAAGTGGATGCCCTCTCGGAAGAGAACCTGGGGGTCTGAGAGAAAAATTCTAGTCTTCCCCATCTATATCGTTACTCCTGACAAGTGGTCAGTACTCTTTCCTACAACTACCAAAACCACAATAATATTATTCTGCTGACTTGTCAACAAATGTCTATAGAAATGAGGACTATATAATAGTGGTGCATTGCTTAATATTTTTCAGGCTACTTCCACTTGTATATTGTCAGCCACTTCCTTTTCTAGTGAAAGGACGCGTGCTTTTACTCTGACCTCAATAGGCTCTGCCAGCAGAGCCATGCCATTTTTCTCAACTGAAATGGTACGGCCAACAAAAAGCCCTAAATCAAATAGAAGGCGATGTACACCAGCCGCACCACGAATCTTTACGATTCTGCCCTTTTCACCACCATCCAACTTGCTCAGTCGTTTCACACACATCTATTGCCTCCATTTTACTCGCAACATATCTATGCCTTATCTTTTAACCTATTACTACCGGGCTCCTTTCTTCACTGGCTTTTCCAATTCCTTACCAATGTTGGCTGTGCTTTCTCCAAGAACTGTTTTTATTAGGTACTCTCATACAGAGAAAACCAGCTGCTAATGATAATAGGCATCCCGTCTTATTTGCAGAGCAACATTGATGTCAACTGCAGGTAATCCCGGAGCAACCTAGGCATAAGATAGCTCTTTCTTACCGATTCCCGGGCCTTGTTGCCCATCTGATTTGCAAGTTCGCGGTTTTTCAGCAGCGTAACTATTTGTCTGGCACATGAAGAAACGTCGTCAACTAAGAAGCCCGTTTCACCGTCATGGATCTGGTGCTTGATTCCTCCGCAATTGCCGCCGATTACTGGCTTTCCCTTCCACATTGCTTCCGTTACCGTCAAGCCAAAACCCTCACGGGTGGACTTCTGCAGTATGACATCGGAACCGGTCTGAAAAGCATTAACCTCTAGGTCACCAATAACCTGGGGATCAGAGAACAGGTATATATCTGGGTCACTACCTACATACTGCTGTAAATCATCCAGTACCTCCAAGGCATCATAATCATCCTTCGCCGTCATGGCTCCGACAAGCGCTAGCTGAAGGCCTGGTATCTCCTCCTTAGCTAGTCTATATGCATCGACCACTCCCCATGGGTCTTTCCAGCGGTCAAACCTCGATACCTGGCTCGCTATTGGCTTAGCCGTGTCCATGCCAAGGCCGGCCAGCACTCCTCTTGCCTCAGGAACCGTCAGCTTCCTGTGCTTGGGATGTAGCGGGTCAATAGCCGGTGGAAATACAATTACATCATTCGGATTGTCGCCATTAGAAAAATACTCAGGCATACTGGCTATTATTTTTGCACACTTGTTCATGTAGGGTAACAGCATTTTTCTGACCCTTTTATTTGGTTTAGTTGTATCAATATGACAGATCCATACACCGGGACAGGAATTCAGATACGATGACATGGGCAATACCTGAACATCGTGGAACAACCAGAGGTCCGCAGTCACACCCATAGATGTCATTACATGCGCTGACTTCTCGTTGTAAGCCAGGTAGTAATCAATCTCTCCATCACTCGGGGCCATATTATGACCCTGGAGACAGTGATGCAGGGTCTTACTGACACGAAAGAAAGATTCGTCAGGTGACAAAGCATACCATTCAGCATTAATCCCAACATCACACATAAGCGGTGTCAATGACTTCAGGATTTCGGCCACTCCCCCACCATCTGGGGTGGCGTTTACATGTACTATACGCAATCCCCGCAGCTTGTCTGCGATTCGAGTTACTTCTGATAGAGTTTCTCCTGAAACAATACCTCTATAATCCTTAAGTCTTTTTTCTCTGGTAGAGACTCTATGCATTTACTCTCCCTCTTAATAGCAAGTTTTTAAGATTTTTCATTAAAGCTATATATCCTTTTATCTCATTCCGAATCATCCAAACAGATAATCCGTAAGTTAAAGCACGTAAATCACCACACGCATGTCCAAATTCTGACTATAGCTTGGTTAAGTTAGAAAACGGTTACAAAAAAGGTAGAATTCGATTAGAGTTTATGAATTTTATATCCAAGTATTATGTCAACTTTCATATGCAAAATGCTGCCAGATTCATGCAAAATTACATTCTAACCACCAAATTACATAATTCTAACCTCGTTCCAACCTTACGACACTATGATGGTAGCTATGAGTCCAGTACCTTTCTTATCCAAGTCAAGAGGAATAGGTAATTTGCTCTCAAGGATTGGAACCGTATTCGGTAGATTCGGCATATCCTCAAAAAGGTTCGAACGCCTATTGTACCGATACGCTACTGTAACCCGCAATCTGGACTGTGTACCTACATTTCCTATTACAGCCGTAACATTGAAAAGACATCCTAAACTGATCAGAGAACTTTACCAACAAGGCATTGAGTTTGCTGTCCACGGTTATATTCATACCGACTACGGCGTACTTCCACTAAAAGAACAAATGAAACATTTCAAGAAAGCCATCAATGTCTTCGAATGGAGCCAGCTCCCGTTCACAGGCTTTCGAGCCCCCTTTCTACGTATTAATAACAAGACACCACAGGCACTGAGAGACCTCGGGTTCCCTTATGACAGTAGCTCTGCTGTACACTGGGATGTTTTTGATGAAACGAAATATACAAGAGAATCATGGCGTGAATACGAAAAGTTGCTCAACTTCTATCAATCACGACAAGCCAATGATTATCTTGTCCTGCCTCGGATAGACGATAGTTTAGTCGAAATACCGGTTTCAATCCCTGATGACGAAGCAATGGTAGAAAGGCTGGGCATCATTGACCGAAAGGAAATCAGCGAGATCTGGGGTTCTGTTTTAGAGAGAGTATATAATGGAGGTGAGCTATTCACCCTTCAACTTCACCCTGAACGAATAATATACTGTGAAAATGCTCTGGCAGATGTTATACAAAAGGCCAAGGAACTTATACCTTCCGTTTGGACTGCTACTTTGCAGGAAATAGCCGGGTGGTGGCGAGAAAGAGATAGCTTTGCTTTCGAGATAAATTCCAAGGGTGATGGTAAATATAGAATTGAGGCAAAATGTACTGAAAGGGCGACTATACTAATAAAAAATTGTAGGGCAAACGTGCCCGTTAATCAATGGTTTGATAGCTATCAAAGTATCACCGCCAGAGACTTTATTATAGAGAGTCCGTTACGCCCGGTTATTGGTGTCCGAAATAATTCTTCTCCAGCCGCAGTTACTTTTCTAAAAAGGGAAGGTTACATTATAGAGCGGAGTGATAACCCCGATAACTACGGAATCTACTTTAACAATCTGTCTAACTTTAGTGATTCTGATGAGAAGCCACTTTCTCAGGAAATAGATAAAGCTAATAATCCATTACTCAGGTACTGGCGGTGGCCGGACCAGGCAAGAAGTGCACTGTGTGTAACCGGAGACATCGACTCAATAACGTTGATTGATTTTGTGCTGAGGATTTGCGAAAATTCTCTTGAGAACTGGCGGCAGCGGAGTAGGTGAAACCTATGAAGTCTATACTAAAGATAATTTGGGAAGAAATATACCACGCGGCAGCATTGCTCAGGATTGGCGGCCTCAAAGTTTTTCTAGAGCAGTTAAGAAGGCAGGTCTACAGCAGAAACGCCCAAATTGGTCTTAAGCTGGATCTTCAAAAAACCGATATCCCAGAAATCAAAGCTAATATAAAATACACGTTGCAGCTTGCAAAGAAAGAAGACATGGACGAGATATTACAGCTAGCAAAAAAAGAAGACAAGAAATGGTCTCAAAGCTTGGTATACAGAAGGTGGTTATACGAGGATGGTTACCATAATTGCTACATAACTAGGACCGCCGACACCAATGATCTGTGTTTCATACAATCCGTCATCCACCCGGAGGACGACAGAATAGTGAAAGGTAGATTCAGAAACTGGTTCCCAAAACTGGAAGAGGGCGAAGCTTTATTGGAAGGCGCCTACACCTTCGGGAAATACCGAGGAAACAGATTACACCCTTCAGTTCTATCCGTGATTCTAAATATGTATAAAAATAAAGGCTTTAAGCAAATAATAACCCATATCGAAAAGGGGAATGTAGCTGCTCTAAAGGGAGCTGAGAGAGTAGGTTTTATTCCATTTGAAGAAGCCCCTGAGCTCAGAATATTGTTCTTGACCAAAAGGAAATTTAGCAGAACTGACCGATGATTTACGCAGACGATATTTAATGACAGATAGAGCCGAGCTATATTTTTCTTAAGACCCCGGACTATTAACTTTTTCAGGAGTCAATATACGTGGGAGGGACTAGAATTGGAGTACATGGAATTGGTCAGGAAAAGGAGAAGCACTAGAAAATACAAACCTGACCCCGTACCCGAACAGCACCTTAAAGCAATACTGGAAGCAGCCCGACTTGCTCCTTCCTGGAGTAATCGTCAGTGCTGGCGATATGTTATTGTCACCGACCAGAATACTAAAAAGAAGCTTGCCGAAGCGGGAGAAAAATGGATTAGTGAAGCACCCGTTATAATCGTTGTATGCGCCGACCCTGAGGCATCCGGACATAAGCCCGGAATGGACTATTATATGCTAGATACAGGTATATCTTTTGAACATCTTATACTCGCCGCCACCGATCTTGGTCTGGGCACATGCTGGATTGGGGGATTTGAAGAGAAGATAGCGAAGGAAGCTCTGGGAGTCCCTGATGGAATTAGAGTTGTTGCCTATACTGCCATAGGCTATCCGGATGAGAAAAAGGGGGCAGTCTTTGCAAGAAAGCCTCTCCGAGACATATGCTTCTATGAGCGGTATGGACAGGTTAAATCTCAAGGCCTTCAATACAAACTCATCGGCACGATAGAGCAACTTTATAAAAAGGGCAGGAGGTTAACTGAAAAGGTAAGAAACCAATTGTTTACCTAAATTAGCCTGGATTATCGGGATGACTTTCCCTAAAGAAATATGTATAATGTAATAAATGAGCCATACAAAAACGATCCTCTGGGGCCTTGTGCAGGCCCTTATTATTATCATTATCTGTATTATAACCTTGATGGGCACCGCCCAGATGCAAAAATGGGAATCGCCAGACGATGGTTTCTTGGATAATTTAGCCTTACTTATACTGTTTGGGTTAGCTACTTTGGTTAGCTGTACCGTGGTTCTGGCTAGGCCTGTCTATTTATGGCTCCATCAGCGTACTGATGAAGGTTTTATACTATTGATATCTACTATTGGTTGGCTGGTTATTCTACTGGCATGCGTATTTATTTGCATAATATTCCTGGACATACATAGTATCTTTGGAATTAGATAATTGATGGTGTAAACTAGATAGTTATTGGTCTTGTATTTTAGATATAGTCCGGCTTTTAAAGGCCAATAACTACATCGGCAATGAGAAGTAGAAAATAGTACCGCCGCCAGGCCTGTTTTTAACCCATATACTGCCGCCATGAGCTTCTATAATAATTTTACAAATATATAATCCCAAGCCGGCCCCTGGAGTGGTACGTGTCATTTTAGTACTCACCCTATAGAATTTCTCGAAAATAAAGTCCAATTCTGCTTCTGGTATGCCTATTCCATTATCGGCAATACTCACAATCGAACAAGGCAACCTTACCGGAGGTGCATCCGCAAACATGCTTCTTAATTCCTGCTCATTCATAACCATGAATATTTCCGTTTCAATATCACCACCTTGCGGCGAGTATTTAACAGCGTTAATGAGTAGATTATTCATTACCTGCTCAATCTTCTCCGCATCAACACTCATCCGTGGTAGGCGAACTGATGGAGAAAGCTTGATGATGTGCTTGGTGGTCTGACTCTGTATTTCGGATACCGTTGCCCTAAGCAGGTCAGACAAGTAGATAGGCTCGGCAGTTAAAGTATCGGTTTCCTCAAGACGAGTAATATCCCTAAGATTTTCCAGCAAGCGAATTACCCTGTTGCTGGCCGAATCAATACCCTGCAGATATTGCTCCTTTTGCTCTTCAGTAATAGTATTACTGAGTTGTAACATAGTGGCAGTATACCCCTTGATAAGAGTAAGCGGAGAAAGCAACTCATGTGACAATACAGAGATAGCATCAGACTTGACATGCTTCTTCTGTTCATGCGTAGCGGCATCGTACGTAACAGGAATCCCATGTTTATCCCTATACATCCTGAGTTCTGTGTTACCTTTGTTAACTGCACCGGTAGATGAGCCATCTGCAGATTTATCATCAAACGTTCCGCTGTATGTCTGACGCATTATCACTGACATCCATGCTGTGAAAAGTGTGACCGAGACAATAGCCTCCATGCTGGGTGAAAAAGCCTCTCTGGAAGCGAACAGTAATAAGCCAAATACACTTCCATTAGCCTCACGCAAAGGAAATAGGCAGAGAGTCCTGATACCCTCCCTGTGAAACAACTTGCCCAGAGCCTCAAAGTCCGTATTATCAGGAAGATTAATTATGAGGTACGAGCCTTCTTGCTCGGAAGCAGTCAGGAGATGCTCACCTTCTTCGCCAGCCAGACCGTAAATGAATTCGCGGGAAAAGTTAGCTACGGCCGTGGGATAAAGCTTACGCTTGATAGGGTCAACATAAAACAGAGCACAGCTCCTGGCACCTGGAACAAGGTGGCTTAATAAGGGCATTATCAATGGCTCCGGTGTACCTGACCTGCAGCTGACCAGTTGAGCCGCTATTTTCGCAAGCTGAACTAGAGGCTTCTCATCTTCAAATACCTCAGTACCGGAAAAGGCGAACTCCGACATGTCTACATTGAGCCATTCTCTTTTAGGCAATGAGCTATTCCCCTGGTAACTTGCTGCTGGGTCAACACTTAATGGTTGATCTGGTGGGAACTCACGCTCTGTCACTATATTATTCCTTCACGCTTTCTGAGTCTTCATTCTGCATGGCGAAGTAATATCCTACGCCCCGTTCAGTAAGTATCAACCGCGGGGTATGAGGATTTTCTTCGATTTTCTGGCGTAGATATCTTATATAGAGTTTAACAAAGGATTTGTCGCCGATGTAGTTCGGCCCCCACGCTTTCTCTAAAAGCTGCTCATGAGTCACTATCCAGCCTCGATTCTTTATTAGGCAGGCAAGAATCTTGTACTCTATGGGCGAGAGCTTAACCCGCTTACCCCTAACCCAGACCTGGCGGCTTCTCCACTCTACCTCTATTTCACCATTATGAAAGACACTTGGTCCATCATCCTGCCGCACTGAATCGGACCGTCGCAGTATCGCCTGCACTCGAGCTACCAATTCGGGAAAGTCAACAGGCTTGGTGATATAATCGTCAGCGCCGAGGTCAAACCCTTTGAGTCGGTCGGTCTTCTCACTACAAACCGTTAACATCAGTACAGGTATTTCACTCATATCACGTATCCGCCGACAGACTTCCCAACCATCCATTTTAGGTACATTAGCATCTAATAGCACTAAATTAGGACGGCTACTGTACACACGACGTATCCCTTCAACCCCATCTTCAGCCGTCAGCACTTCATATCCAGCATTTTCTAGCCACTTCCGGGTGAGATTTATAAATTCTTTGTCATCCTCTATCTGTAATATCTTGCCTCTCATCTTTACCCCTCCGTAGACTTATGACCGGTACTTATGTTTAGTAATCGACTGCTATCTGGCTTTTACCAGAATGCCTACTGACCGACGCTTAAAGGATTAGTAGTTAACGTTGTTTCGCAATATAATGCTCTATACCGCGAATATTTTAACCTTTTTTTACCCCCTTTGCAGAAGCCACCCTCTAAGAATAATATGCCATATGGCAAAAGTCAACATCAATTTTCCTACATTTTCCCACCAATTTTCTACTTTTTTATACTTTAGTACCATGTATTTAGTACTAGTTTTCAATAAATGCATGTAATTCCAGAATTAGCAAAGTATATAGATTCTAACCGTTTTCTAACTCGACTACAACATCGTTCTAACTACTTTAAGATATGATATTTTCGTTGATTGTCAACACCGATAAAGTCATGGAATGGGGAACTTAACCATGAACGTACGCGGAGCAACAACCCCCAAAGCAGGCAAAGTACTAGCCATTAATCGTGACCCGGAAGTAATCCGCATTCTGGAAGTAAATCTCACACATGCTAATCTCGACGTCATCTCCGCGGATAACGGCGCAGCTGCGCTTCACAAAGTACACACTGAGAAGCCAGATGTAATTCTCCTTGACCCTGCCCTTCCAGATATGGATGGCCTAGAAGTCTACCAGCGGCTAAAGGAATCGCGGTATAGCAATCACATTCCGGTGATACTTATCGGTGCTAAAAGGAGTAAATATAAAACTATCACGGCAATAGACAGTGCTGTACAAAATATTACCAAACCCTTTGATCCTAAAGAGGTTGTGACTTTAGTCCAGGCCTACCTGAGGCGAAAGGAACGGGCGGAAAACATAAACCCGTTAACCGGATTGCCAAACAAGGCCCAGGTGATCAATGAAATCACTGAACTGATTGAACAGAATGAGTCCTTCACTGCCCTCTATATCGCCATGGATAACCTCAGGGCGTTTAATAAGGTATACGGCTATTCCCACGGTGACCATGCTATCGGACTACTGGCTAATATTGTATCTGAAGCTGTTCGTATGTTTGGTAATCCTGAGGATCTGGCAGGACATCTTGGTAGCGATAAATTCGTAGTTATCACCAAAAACGAGAAAGCACGAAACCTATGCCGGAGAATTATCACCGATTTCAACGGACGTTTAAAATCATTATACACTATTGAAGACCTGCAGACCGGTTACATCGAGTATGAAAGCCCCCTGGGCAGAGGAGAGCAAAGCCCAATCATATGCCTCCGCATTGCGGTGGTTAATAATCAGAAACACACCTTTCGCCATCACCTTGAAGTCAGCGAGGCGGCGGCCGAACAACTTGCCTATCTCAGGCGCTTTCCCGGAAGCAACTGTTATTTTGATCTCCGTGATATTGGCATGGAGCCAGACACTAGCGGATTTCGTACAGGTATACCACACGACCCCAAGAAGGAACTTAAAGACCTGCAGGGGGTGTTGGCCTGGTTTGCCTTCCTGACAACAGAGATCAATACTCCAATCATGGTAATAAATGATTGCTTGAACCGCCTTGAAGCAGGAAAATCTGGGAATACTCTCTCCGATGAACGTAGCACTCTGGTCACAATCCGTAAAAATATCAATCAACTATCTCATATTTTTAAAGGACTGGAAAGCCTTATAACAACTGAATGTCCTTTTATTGGTAGTGTCCCAGATGAGGTAAACCTCGTAGATATCCTAAACTGGGTCATTAAGCAGGTACAAGAAGAAGCAGAACAAAAAAGAATAGTAATTGACATCAGGGGAATTGAGGAGTATCTGGGGCGCCTTATGGTGGATGGAAATAGCCTTACTCAGAGCCTATTGTATCTTCTAAGAGCCGAGGTCGAATTGAGTAGCCCCAAAGACCAGCTACATATATATATATCCGATAATAGCGAGGAGTCGATTGACATACAAATACATAATTCCAGCCACAATATTCCAGATTATTTACTGGACATGAGACTATGGGATAAACCGGTTAATTTGCCGCCAGATGCACCAAGAAATGAACTATACCTAGCTCGACTATTACTGCAAGGTCTAGGCGGGAATCTAAATATAATTAGTGAGAAAGGCAAGGGTACTAATTACACCGTAACAGTGCCCAAACGATGGCAAAGCTGGATGCAGGAAATCAACGCACTATTATACGCAACAGATACCAGCCGAAAGGAAGCACGCGCTGAACTTGACAATATCCAGCATCTCTTATCGAAACTAGTAGAGAAAATACCACCTGCGCTCTATGATCGTCTGGATAGACTACACAGCCGGGTTCAAGAGCTAGGAGTACTGTGCAACCGCTCACTATTCCTTGCCGAAGACTTCAATAGCCGGCTGGAAAAGCAACAGGACCGCCTGCTGCAACAAGAAGTTGAACAATTTTCTACATTAGAAGCTTTGTTAGCCGTCAGTAATCAGATTGCCAGCCAAATGCATATAAAATACCTCTTTGATACTGAAAGCGCCCAGCGGGTAGCCAAAAACGCTTTGACAATTGCTAATGAATTCAGACTATCTGATAGTGAACGACAGGCACTCCATCATGCTGCTTTACTTAAAGACCTTGCGCTGGCATTGTCTCCCCAAGATATGATAGAGCAGATGGTGGTCCTAACTATTGAAGAAGCGATTGCTGTCAGAGCACAATTTAACCTGGTGTGGAAATCACTATCAACCATTCCTTTCCTTTCACGGGCTCTCGTTTTCATCGCGTACAGGTATGAGAAATATGACGGTGTGGGTAACCGCTTCGGCGCCAAGAGTACCAGTACCCCACTGGGTGCACGGATCCTGGCTGTTGTTGATACCTTCGATTCCTTGACGTCAGGACTGTTACCGCGGGGAGAATTATCACCAAAGATGGCAGTACAGGAGATTGTGGATAACTTGGGCATACGTTTTGACCCAGATGTAATAAATGCCTTTATGCGAGTATGGAGAAGGAAGGAGTTAGATTCAGCCTCTGGTGAATACTGATACACGCTTTGTTTAGGTTCTAACTTAATCCTAACCATTATCTCACTTGTAATTAACCAGTAAAGATTAAAATCTAAACAATAGCCGAAAAGGGATGAATATAAAAATGAAAAATATCAGTGTTATTGGGGGTGGATACGTCGGGCTGGTTACAGCCGCATGCTTCGCGGAACTTGGCAATAAGGTAACTCTTCTGGAAATTGATCCTGAGAAATTATCTGCTCTTGAGAAAGGCGTCATGCCTATCAGTGAGCCAGGATTACCTGACATCTGGCAACGCAACCAGGCAAAGGGAAGAATAAGTGTAACTGCTAACTATATTGAGGGTCTACTGGGTACTGACTTCGTTTTTATTACTGTCGGAACGCCATCGACTTGCAGCGGTAAACCTGATTTGAAATGGGTACGCCTAGCGGCCAAAAGCATTGCTGAAGCCGCCAGCGGACCTATGATTGTGGTAATCAAAAGCACGGTGCCGGTAGGCACAGCCGGCATCGTCGAGGAAATAATCACACGTTATGGTCGGAATGGACACAATCTTCCAGTCGTGTCAAATCCCGAATTCCTGCGAGAAGGTGCAGCAGTATTCGACTTTATGAACCCTACACGGATTGTTGTGGGGGCATCGGATAAGAATGCCTCTGATGCTGTGCACAATCTTTATAAAACGATAGACTCACCAACAATCATGTGCGATAACCAGACAGCCGAAATGTCTAAGTACGCTTCAAATGTCTTCCTCACCACCAGAATCAGCTTTATCAATGAGATCGCCCGACTCTGCGAAGCGTATGGCGTGGACGTTGTACAGGTTGAAAAGATACTGGGTAAAGACCCACGATGCGGAGATGGGTATATACGTGCCGGGCTGGGGTGGGGAGGTAGCTGCTTGCCCAAAGATGTCAGAGGACTCCTCCACATGGCGAAAAGCCGTGCGGTACCCCTACCAATGCTCCGCACCGTACAACAAATCAACCAGCGCCAACCCCACCTGCTTATAGAAAAACTCCGGCGGTTAATTGGTTTGCTGGAAGGTAAGACCGTCGGCGTTCTCGGACTGTCTTTTAAGCCAGGCTCTGACGACATGCGTGAAGCCTGTTCGTTATCAGTCATCGCCCTCCTCGAGGAACAAGGCTGCTGCATTAAGGCCTACGACCCGCTGGCTATGAAAGAAGCGGCTAAATTAATGCCAAAGTTGAACTATTGTAATGATGCCTATGCGGTCGCCAAGGATAGTGACGCTTTAATACTAATTACCGGCTGGGATGAGTTTAAGAAACTTGATATGAATAAAATGTCCTCTTTGATGAAAAACCCCATCATCGTTGATAGTCAGAACTTTTTTAATCCCGAGGAGATGATTAGACAAGGTTTTACATACGAAGGCGTATCGCGTGACATTAGCGGATTCGGTAAGCAGGAGGCTGTTGCAGTTGGTAACCAGAAGCAGCGGCTCCATCCAGAACAGATCTAGGAGGCACGGATATCATGAAGAATATAAGTGTAATTGGAGCTGGATACGTAGGCCTGGTCACGGCGGCAGGCTTTGCCGAGCTTGGGCATAATGTAAGCTTGGTGGAAATCGACCCCATAAAGTTATCCGCACTGGAGCGCGGCATGCTACCAATTAGCGAGCCAGGCTTGCCTGTAATCTGGAAACGTAACCAGGAAAATGGGAGAATAAGCATAACCAATAACTACGTACAAAGCTTATCAGGTGCTGATTTTGTCTTTATAGCTGTTGGGACACCATCGACCAATACTGGCAAACCCAATTTGAAATGGGTACGCTCGGCGGCTAGAAGTATTGCTGAAGCTGCCAGCCGCCCGATGGTGGTGGTCATAAAAAGTACGGTGCCCGTGGGAACTGCCGGCCTCGTTGCTGACATACTCGCTCGCTACAACCATAACGTTCATAGCCTTCCCGTAGTATCCAATCCCGAATTCCTGCGAGAAGGTGCGGCGGTCTTCGATTTCATGAATCCCACCAGGGTCGTTGTTGGAGCGACAGACTCGAAGGCTGCTGATGCAGTGGCCGAGCTTTTCAAGCCGCTGGATTCTCCGTTGATATTATGTGATAACAAAAGTGCCGAGATGTCGAAGTATGTTTCCAATGTCTTCTTAGCTGCCAAGGTTAGCTTTATCAACGAAATTGCGCTGCTTTGCGATGCGTATGGTGTAGATATTGTACAGGTCGAGAAAGTGGTTGAGAAAGAACCGCGGTGTGGAGACGGTTACATCCATGCCGGTCTAGGATGGGGAGGCAGTTGCCTGCCTAAAGATGTCAGGGGAATTATCCACATGGCAAAAAGCCGTGCGATTTCTCTACCGCTAATCAGCAACGTACAGCGAATCAACCAGCGACAACCCCACCTGCTTATGGATAAACTCCGTTATTTACTCGGTTCCCTGGAAGGCAAGACCATCGGCGTCCTCGGCTTATCATTCAAGCCGGGCTCCGATGATATGCGTGAAGCGCGTTCACTGGTAGTCATTGAACTGCTCAGCGAACATGGCTGCCAGATTAAAGCCTATGACCCCATGGCAATGGAGGAAACAGCCCGACTCATGCGTGAGGTAGCTGAGGTGACCTATTGTGACGATGCTTATGATGTTGCCAGAGGCAGTGACGCTTTACTGCTTGTTACGGAATGGGAAGAGTTCAAACAGCTTGATATGCATCTTATGGGCTCTCTAATGAATACACCCATTATGATTGATGGTCGTAATTTCTATGACCCTGATGCCATGCAGAAAGCAGGGTTTATTTACCAGGGTATAGGCCGCCGTGGCGTAAAGGCACAGGGGATCAGAAGCTTTGTTGCATAGTAGGAAGATAAAAGGGAGAGGCGCTGTCCTGAGAAATAAGGGAAAACAAAATACGTTTTGACATCATTTTTTCGGTTGTTTTTGGTTCTAACCTAATCTTAACCTTGGTCTCACCCGTTCCTAACTCTAACAGGCTAGAATAATTAGAGATGAAGATAACCATAACGTATGCGGATAGTTCAGACAGCAAGGAGAGGATATGAAGTTAGTTGGGAAGAAAATTTTGGTTACCGGTGGTGCGGGATTCATTGGCAGTCACCTTGTGGATGCCTTAGCCCCTAATAATCAGGTGACCGTCGTTGACAACCTGTCCAGCGGTAAATTGGAGAATATCCAGTCGCATTTAGACAGGAATACTATTAACTTCGTCCAGTCTGATATAACCGACCTTGAACATATGAAAAAACTAGTCCAAGAGAACCAGGTAGTTTTTCATTTAGCCGTTCAATGCCTTAGACTCTCCCTTTCCGACCCCTATTTAGTGCATGAAGTTAATGCTACCGGAAGTCTGAACTTATGTCAAGCTGCCTATGAGGCAAATATAGAGAGGTTTGTTTATATCTCATCATCCGAGGCTTACGGAACAGCCAAGACAGTTCCTATGAATGAAGACCACCCTCTGGAGCCAACTACCCCCTATGGAGTGAGTAAACTGGCTGGTGAAGCATACGCTCGTTCCTACTACCTATCATTCGGGCTTCCTGTGGTTATGGTCCGGCCATTCAATACCTACGGACCAAGGGAGCATCTGGAAGGGGCATATGGCGAGGTAATCCCAAGATTTGTACTCAGGGTAATAAATGGACTTCCCCCCATAATATTCGGAGATGGGAAGCAGAAACGTGATTTTACTGATGTGAGAGATATAGTACGAGGCATTGTTGCCGTCTGTGAGTGTGAGGATCTGATAGGTGAGACAATCAATATCGCCGCGGGTAGAGAGGTTTCAATAAATGAAGTGGCTCAAATAATCCTCAGAGTACTGGGCCAGGATGATAAGCTAACGCCACTTCATATGGCCCCCAGGCCAGGGGATGTCCGGCGACACTACGCAGATATATCTAAGGCCCGACAGTTCCTGAGCTTTATGCCCCAGATTGGAATCGAGGAGGGTATCCGACATTACATCGATTGGGTGAAGGAGCAGGACTGGGACCTGGAGTACCTTCAGCAGCAGGAGGAAATTATTAACTGGGGATGACAAAAGATGGCTGACAGGAAGAATGATCTGCGAGGAAACCGTATCCTGGTTACCGGGGCAGCTGGCTTTATAGGTTCAAGATTAGTTGGAGAACTTCTAAACAACGACGCAGAAGTAATTGCTCTGGTAGATAAAGGGACCAATTTAGCACGGATAAATCCACTGTTGACTGACTCCGGGCTCCGCTTGATACGTTGCCCGTTAACAGATACCCAGGCTCTATTAGCTCAGAGGCAGAAGTGGGGAGAAATAAACCTGGTTGCTCACCTGGGACTGCAAGTGCCACATAGCAACGATTTTGACGAACAGTTTATAGAGGATATAACCTTGAATCTATTGCCTACAATAAATCTGGTCAAGATATTAGGTAACTCTATCCATGGTATATGTTTTGCCAGTAGCGTTAGCGTCTATGGTTGTCCAACTCATCTTCCCGTGAAGGAGAGCGACCTTCCTGCTCCCATCTCCAGTTACGGCGTAACAAAACTGGCTACTGAGAACTACCTGAGGGCTTACGGAAAAGCAAATCAAGTTCCGGTAACTATATTGAGATACGCCAGTGTCTACGGTCCGGGGGAGTTCGGATACCGGGCAATACCAAACTTCCTGAACGCTGTGGCTAACGGACAGCCTCCTCAAATCTACGGAGATGGTTCCGAAATAAGGGACTACGTCTATATTGATGACGTAGTTCAAGCGACAATTAGTGCTCTCGCTATGAGGCCAAATCAGGTACTGAACATCGGTTCCGGGCAGGGATGTACAACATTACATATTGCCCAGGAGATTATTAGACTCTACTCGGCCAATCTGGAGCCTCAATTCCTCCCTGCTAAGGGACAGGTTATTAATCTTACATGTGATATCTCGGCAGCCAAGGAAGTTTTATCCTATTCCCCTCAAATAAACCTTGAAAACGGACTGAGGCGTGAGATTGAGTGGTACCGAGAACAGGTACGTACATCAATACAAAAGGATAAGAAAGAAAAAGTGCCTATCCCAAAGAGTAAAAGGGGTCTTCGTCGCTTATTTACCTATTCTTCCTGGAAGAACGTTGCTGACCGGTTGGTAGCGTTTTTATGCATAATTATTTCGTCCCCTTTACTAGCTCTGATAGCACTAACCATCAAGCTTGACTTACGAGAAAGTCCGATATTCACTCAGGAACGGGTGGGCAAGGATAGTTGCCAATTTGTTGCCTACAAGTTCCGGACTATGCACACCAATAGCAACGATGAAAAATACAAGGAATACATCAGAAAGTATGTCCTTGAAAACGCCCCCTATCGAGTTGATGGCAATGGACAAGGCATCTACAAGGTTGATGATTGTAGGATTACCAGAATTGGCGCCCTGCTTCGCAGGATAAACCTGGACGAGCTTCCTCAGCTTTTTAATGTGCTAAAAGGTGATATGTCCATTATTGGTCCACGACCGGATATCCCCTTTGCGGTGTCAATGTATAAGGATTGGCATCGGAAGAGGCTTAGTGTCAAACCAGGAATTACCGGTTTATGGCAAGTATGCGGACGAAAATGCATTCCCTTTGAGGGTATGGTCCGTCTTGACATTGATTATATAAAAAGACAGTCTTTACTTCTGGATACTAAAATTATGTTTTTAACAATAGGCACAATTCTGAGGAGCGATGGTAGCTGAAGTGAGACAAAAGGAGGCACAAAAAATGATTAATGTTGGCGTTGTCGGCTGTGGATACTGGGGACCGAACCACATAAGGAATTTCTACGAGTTGCCTGAGTCAAATCTGACTACGGTCTGTGACCTTGATGAGAAAAGGCTCCAGAATCTTCAAGCTAGATATCCTCATCTGGATACTACTACCGACTTCATAACTCTTCTCCAGAATAATGTGGATGCCGTTGTGATAGCCACACCGGTCAGTACACACTATACACTGGCCAAGGAAGCACTATTGTATGATAAGCACGTCCTCATAGAAAAACCGATTACGGCCACCAGCCAGGAGGCACTGGAACTGACTGAACTGGCTGAGAAGCGTCACCTGGTACTTATGGTGGGGCATACCTACGAATATCATCCTGCCGTTAATTTTCTGAGGGAAATGGTAAGCCGAGATGAGCTTGGTGAGATTTATAGTATTGATGCCGAACGATTAAATCTCGGCCTTTTCCGACCCGATGTGAATGTACTCTGGGACCTGGCTCCACACGATATCGGTATTCTGCTTTCGCTATTGCACCAACAACAACCCATAGCCGTGAGCGCCAGGGGTGGATACCACGCGGACCCTGATACATGTGATGTTGCCTACCTTGAAATTTTATTCTCCAATGGGACTAATGGCAACATACATGTTAGCTGGCTCCACCCGCGTAAGATAAGGCAGGTCACTATCGTCGGCAGTAAAAAAATGGCAGTCTACGATGATGCCTCAGAATCGGAGAAAATACATATCTATGACAAGGGACTGGCAACGCCCCCGGACGGCAACGGCAAGTTCATCACCTGGCCACCCAGTTATCGCTATGGCGATGTTGTCATACCCTTCATCTCCAACGCTGAGCCGCTGAAAGTGGAATGCAACCATTTCATAACCTGTATCAGCGAAGGCAGCCGTCCAAAAAGCGATGGTTTAATGGGACTTAAGGTAACCAGTATTTTGGAAGCTGCCGAACGGTCTCTAGCCAACGGAGGACAAAGGGAGAAACTGGACCTAGCTACTATGGCGATTGCCTAGGTTATAAATTCACCATTTAACTGAAAGGATGATTTATGAAAGAAGATATACAATCTCCGGTCGGACTTAAATACAATAACCAGTTAGTAAGACTGGGAAATGGAGCTTTCGTCGATGATGGAGTAGTCCTGGGTTATCTGCCAAGCCGGGGGTGGGACCATATTTTGACCATCGGCCCCGGGGCCCATATTCGTAGCGGTACTGTTATCTACGGTGGTAGCCGTATCGGATGCAATCTTGAGACCGGTCACAATGTGGTTATCAGAGAGGAAAGCATTATCGGTGACTATCTGCGTATCTGGAACAACTCTGTCATCGACTACGGCTGCAAAATCGGTAATTCGGTTAAAATCCATACACATGTTTACATCAGTCAGTTCAGCGTTATTGAAGATGAGGCTTTTCTGGCCCCCGGCGTAATACTGGCTAATGATATTCATCCCGGTTGCCCTAATGCGCTGGAATGCATGCAGGGTCCGTGTATTAAGAGGGGAGCGCAGCTAGGCATAAACGCTTGTGTTCTACCCAGAGTAATAATAGGCGAATATTCCGTGATTGGTTCCGGAAGTGTGGTTACCAAAGACATCCCAGCTGGAGTTGTCGCCTACGGTAACCCGGCTCAGGTTATCTGTAAGATCGATGAAGTTACCTGCACAACCGGTCTTAGAGATAAACCGTATAGTCATCTTATGGAAAGGATAAAAGATGCGTATTCCACTGGTTGATTTAAAAACTCAGTATCAAGATATAAAGGAAGAAGTGCTATCCGAGATAGGACAAGCTCTGGACGGAATGCAACTATTTCTGGGTAAAAATGTTCAGACCCTTGAGTCCAATTTTGCTGAGTTTTGCGGTGTCGAATCTGCCGTCGGTGTCAGCTCGGGGACGGATGCACTGCATATAGCCATTCGTGCTTGCGGCATTGGTCCGGGAGATGAGGTTATTACCGTTTCTCATACCTTCATCGCTACAATCGAGGCCATTATTCTGGCTGGTGCCAAGCCTGTGTTCGTCGATATTGACCCCCAAACTTACAATATGGATACTGGCCAGATAGAGAGAATGATTAATAGCAAGACCAGAGCTATACTCCCGGTTCACCTCTACGGACATCCATCTGACATGGATCCCATTTTAGAACTGGCCCGTACTTATAAGCTCAAGGTTATTGAGGATGCCTGTCAGGCACACGGAGCAGAGTATAAGGGGCGCCGGACCGGCTCAATGGGCGATGCTGGTTGTTTCAGTTTCTATTTCACCAAGAACCTGGGAGCCTATGGCGAAGGCGGCATAATCACAACCTCCGACCCCGATATAGCTGAGCGATGCCGTATGCTACGGGACCATGGCCAGAACTCTAAATATCACCACTCCATGATGGGAATTAACGGTCGCCTTGATGAGATTCAAGCGGCTGTGCTGAGAGTTAAACTTCCGCATCTTGAGGATTGGATTGAAAAAAGGCGGAACCTTGCCCAGGCTTATAACGCCGGCCTACCGGCACTGTTGGAAAAACCACAGGAGATGCCCTGGGCGAAGCATGTCTACCATCTCTACGTCGTCAGAACACCAGAGCGTGACCAACTACGAGCTTGGCTTGAAAGTAAAGGTATAGGCGCTGGAATGCATTACCCTATTCCTGTACATATGCAGGAGGCCTGGCGTGTATATGGCGGGGGTGATTTCTCTCTGCCAGTTACCGAGGAAATAACTAAGGAAATAATTTCCTTACCTATATACCCAGAGATGACCAATGAGGAAGCTAATTATATTTGCAGCTGTATTCGCGAATTTGGTGAACCCGGATGGAGCGTTGCCGTTGAAGGGCAAGCTATTCCATCTGCGGAAGACTAAATTCTGTAAAAAAGTAAAGGTGGAGGAGCAGGGCAATGTCAATGTTTAAAAAATACGATCGTAAAGCAACTTCGGCAGAGCATAATATGACCCCTACAGAAAGAAAACAGGTTGAGCCTAAACAGGTCAATATGGCGCCGCTCTTTAGCTGGCGGACTATTATCGCCGTGGCCATTGGTTTTATCGTAGGAATTGGATTAGCATTTGTCTACTGGGCTATTAGCCCTTCATTAAGCTCATCTGACCAGACGACAGACGCTGAACAAGGAATAGGTGGACTCGCAGGATTTATCGGAACGCCGCAGCACGAGGGTCCCTATGAAAGCAGTGTCAGCATTCAGTTGGTAAACCCAGGTTCATCTTATACAACGCTTAGAGAACTACAACAGAAAGGTGAATATTATACCGCCAAGGCGAACAGTTTGCCTTCCCTTAAGTTCATCGCGCAAGAAATCGCTGAGGAGGCACCTGAATATTCCCATACTGCGGATGAACTAAGCCAAATGCTATCGATTAAATACAACTGGAACAGTGAAGTCCCGTCCATAGAGTTAATAATAACCGGCAATAGCGATCAAGAGGCTTTGTTCCTCGCTGAATTCGTGCCCGAAGCCTTTAAAAAATACCTGATTGTAGAAGCAGGGGAAGCACAAAAGCAGGAATATGATAATATCCTAAATGAGATAAATACTGTTAAGGCAACCCTCCTTGAAGAGGAAGAGGAATTAAGTACCCTTTTGCCGGAGGGCAATGCCGGTAAAATCTCGAATGACCCAATCTATATCGCGCTTAATGCCAAAATAGAGGCGTTGGAGGCTGAACTAGAACAACAGGCTCAGGAATTGTCCATATTAATTGCTTCAGGTGATATCAGTGAATACAGTAATATACTGGAAAAAGAGTACCAAGAGACTCTAGAAGAAATGAGGGTTGTTAATGCCGCTCTCTCTGAAGCTAGACATAAACTAGAAATTCTGGAGACTCAAAAAGCCGGTGAATACACCACAAGTAGTTATTCGGATATCATTACACTTAATGCCAAAATCAAAGCCCTTGAGCTTGAAATCGACCGACTAATGACCGGTGATGATAGTACGACCGGGCTGGCCGACATGATTGCCAGGGATATTACTACCAGTTCCGCGTACAAAGACACAATAGATAAGATAGATAAAGCCAGCAAAGCTCTAGCCGAAGCCAGAAAAGAACTCGCCATTCTGGAGAGTCAAGCAGGCACCAATAGCTTGGAGGAAGACCTGGATTATCAGGTCGCCCGAGCCGAGGTTGACACCCTGAGTATGGAACTGACTGTCTTACAGGAGAGGTTATCGGGGTTAACTCGTGAATTGGTCAAGGGAAATAGCCAACCGGACATCCAGGCAGCTTTTGAGAGAACCAGTACCGCTCTGTCTGAAGCTAAAAAGGAACTCGCTATTCTGGAGAGCCAATTCGGCAGTGCCGGTATTGTCGAAAACCTTGATTATCAAATTTTGCAGTCCAAGATTGTTAACCTAAATAGCCGGCTATCCGGCTTGACCGAGGAACTCAGTTATCTACTCGAGGATAATGATGTGGCAACAGAAGCAACTGATTTCATTGTGGTAGGAAATCCCTCACTACCTGTTCCAATACTCCCGGAGAGGGTCAGGGCCCGAAATGCCCTGATGGTGGGGGCCATAGTCGGAATAGGCGGCGCCTGGGCAATAGTTAACTGGAGATGGATACGACAAAGACTGACTTCATCCCCCAGTACTTCATCCATGACACCAGACGAGGAAGAGGAGGAGGCATGACAGACATGGTTATGGCCGTTAGTGCCGCCGGGGTTATCAGTTCTTATCCAGTGGAAAGAGCGTTCAATCCTAGATACTAGGTGAGAGGCCAACATGACTCTGGCGATTGCTAAACACCGGTCATCAACTGTGTAAATATCCACGTTCGATAATTTGAAGAAGGTTACACACAATAGAATGAGGATTTTAGTAGTTACCAATATGTATCCCACACCGGAGATGCCCTCCTTTGGCACCTTTATTCATGAACAGGTGGAATCGCTGAGGAAGGAAGGTATTGACGTAGAAATTTTCTTTGTAAACGGCAGAAAGAATGCGCTAAACTATCTATGGGCACTTCCAAGATTCTGGGCCCATCTTCTAACCCACCGGTATGACCTCATCCATTCGCATTATCTTCATGCCAACATACTGGCCAGAGCGCAGTTTCTCTACCCGGTTGTCATCACCCACCATTCCGGTGACTCATATACCACTTGGCAAAGACGGCTTTCATACCTGATCGACCCATTTGTAGACAGGATAATATCCGTATCCGAAGACACAAAAAAGGTTGGGCATCTCCGCAAAGCTGTAGTCATACCCTGCGGAATTGACTTCAACCTGTTTAAACCTGCACCTAAGCAGGATGTAAGAAAAAAACTCGGCTTACCCATGGACAAGAAACTGGTAATGTGGTCGGGAGAATATTTCAGGCCGGAGAAGAGGTACGACATAGTACAGAAAGCCATGGAGCTACTAAAGAAAAGAGTACCAGACGCTGAACTTGTCCTGGTATCGGGTAAGCCTTTAAAAGACGTGCCTGACTATATAAACGTCTGCGATGTGATGTTTCTGGTTTCTGATAAGGAAGGGTCTCCAATGGTCATCAAAGAAGCCATGGCCTGTAACCTTCCTATAGTATCAGTGCCCGCTGGAGACGTGGCCGAGATGATAGGAGATACTGAGGGCTGCTATTTATGCTCACAAGACCCGGAAGATGTAGCTCAGAAGCTGGAATTAGCCCTCCGATGGGGTAAGAGAACAAAAGGCCGGGAAAATATCGGCCATATGGAGATTGGGGCCATTAGCCGTAGAATCATCGCCTGCTACGAGAATCTTCTCAATAACAAAAGAGGACGGGGGCTGTCCAGGTTCTGGTTCTGGCAGAAAAAAGGCGATATGCTACAGGAGACAAAATGAAAAGGGCATGCATCGTTAGACAACATTTTTACCCAGGACAAAGGAACCTGAGGAGAAGCGCTGAAACACTCGTAAAAGAAGGGTACGAAGTAGATGTCATCTGTGTTGGAGGTAAAGGCGATAGAAAAAATGAGATTATTAGCGGCGTCAATATCTATCGTATCTACTTCTCATACCACCGAGACAGGGTATTCTGGTACTTTTTTGATTATGCTGCCTTCTTTGTTCTGGCGTCTTTTAAGCTAGCGTGGCTATCCATCAAGAAACGATATAACGTGGTGGAGGTCCAGACTATGCCTGACTTTCTCGTCTTTGTTACACTATTCCCCAGACTTCTCGGGAGTAAGGTCATTCTTTATATGTTCGAGAATATTCCAGCGCTGTTCAGCTCCAGCTTCAAGGTAGGCCCCAATCATATAGTTGTCAGGCTTCTACGTTTCATAGAAAAAATCAGCGCGAGCTATGCACATCATGTCATTGTATCCGATGGTCCCGGTTATAAAAAAGTGCTGGAGAGCCACGGTATACCCGGTGAGAAGATAAGCGTAGTACTCAATGTTCCTGACGACAGCATCTGTGACCCTAAATCCATTTCCAGCACTAAAGATAGGGATTACTTCCGACTGATAGTCGCCGGGATTCCTATAGAGAGGAATGGAATACAGGTCCTGCTTAAGAGTATTCCCCTGCTCTCTGCGGATATCCCCAAGCTTAGGGTGGATTTGACAGGGGTGGGAGAATATCGCCTGAATCTGGAGGAACTAATTCATACTTTAGGCTTGGAAGAATATGTGAACTTCACTGGCTTGCTACCTTATGAAGAAGTTATGTCATATATCGCCAGAGCTCATATCGGTGTGGCGCCAATGATTGAAGATATTGGCGCTCCCAATAAAATTTTTGAATATATGGCCTTGGGCATACCTGCGATTGCCAGTGACTTTCCCGGCGTCAGGGATGTTTTCGATGATAACTGCGTGATGTATTTCCAACCAGGTAACGAAAAGGAACTGGCAAACCGGATTCTGGAGCTCTATCACAGTCCAGAGAAGAGGGCTTCCCTAGTACGCCATAGTCAGGATTTCTACAATAATCACCGATGGCAGGTTATGAAGCAGGAGTATTTGAAAGTTCATAAAAAGTACGTCCAGTCTAAGAATACACACCGCAGTAGCAGATAAAAGGAGCGGGAAATGAAATCAGCTTTTACCAATATCAAGCAATATTATTCGACTGTTGTATCAGTTGCTGAACAACTATCAGACCATCCTGACATGAGCAGTGAAGAAATTGCTGAGAAATTCGGACTCTCCAGGGAGGAATTACTGGAATGCTACGATACCATTCAGAATGATAAAAAACTGCAGAGTCTCCTTATAGAAATGTCAGTAGCCCCCAGGCTCACGAGCGCAGCTAGTGACCTTCTGACGGAGCATGGCTCCTATTTGACTGATATATTATCTGGCCAGAAGGTCTTTCCATTAATCCTAGAGTTTCATCCCGGTCCTATATGTAACAGTCAGTGTGGATTCTGCTTTAGTGACAACTGGGACTACGCTGAATATCTGCATGAAAAAGAGCTGATAAGCCAGGACAGGGTAACAGAGATATTCAACGAGTGCCGGCAAAACGGCGTTAAAGAAATATGGTTCTCTGGCGGAAAGGAACCTTTCGTTAACCCGCTGACACCTGAGTATATCCGTATGGCAAATCAAATGGGTTTCATGACCAGGGTGTACACAAACGGTATAGCTATGACGAAGAAAGCCCAGGAGAGTATTTTGGACAGCTATCAAGTGCGGATTAGCTGTAGCGGTGCTACACCTTCGACCTACAATAAAGTACAATTTCCTAAATTAAGTCAGAAACAGGCAGACGGAGCTTACAATAGGGTGATAGACAATATAGCCAGTCTGGTTCGTCTGAAGAAGGAAAAGAACAAGAATGTCAGGATAGGTATAAGCCAGATACTACAGCCCCTTAATTATAATGAGATACTCAAGTTCGCTAATCTGGGACGAAGTCTTGGCGTAGACTCAATACACCTCAGGTTAGAGGCTATGGGCATGGTTAGAGACTTCACCGAATATGAAAAGGAAATCATGCTCTCTCAAATTACTGAACTCAGGAAAATTGACGATGGCATCCAACTGGATATTCGAGGAGTAGCCGAAGGCGAGTTTGAATCACGCGAAACACAATTTCTTCCCAGATTGTCGAAGCCAGCTCTCTGTCGTGCTGGACTACTTAAAAGGGGAATGAATCCTTATGGTGCTCTGTATTACTGTGAATTCTCCTCCCATCCCCGGTTCAGAATCGACTGCGCACATTGCAGGTTGGGGGATTTAAAACAGGAGAATTTGGAGGACATACTGCGCCGGAATGTCGACAAATACCCACCTACCTGCTCCCTGTGCCAGGCGCACGAATATGGGCTGAACATAACTCTGGGGAAGATACAGCGCGATATGGAATATGGCATTCCAATTAACAGGCAGCCATATTACCGAGGGAGCAATCCTGGTTAGTGACTGCCCCTATTATTATAAACGAGCGATAAGCAAATAAATCTGTGGCAAAGGATAGAGTAGTTAGATGATTCAAGTCTGCGAACCACTGGTAGGAGAAAGAGAACTCCAGTATGTCACTGAGTGTATTCGGACTAACTGGATTTCATCAAAAGGTAAGTATATCAATGAATTCGAAGAGAAGTTTGCCAGTTATTGCGGCGCTAAGTACGGAATAACCACTACCAGTGGTACTACCGCTCTTCACCTGGCATTGGCTACCCTTGGTATTGGTAAGGGCGACGAGGTAATCGTCCCTACCTTTACTATGACCGCCTCACTATTTCCCATCGTTTATACAGGTGCCAAGCCGGTACTGGTAGATTCAGAACCAATAACGTGGAACATCGACGTTACCAAGATAGAGGAGAAGATAACAGAAAATACCAAGGCAATAATGCCGGTACACATGTACGGGCATCCGTGCGATATGGATCCTATAATGGACATTGCTTCTAAATATAATCTGTACGTTGTTGAGGATGCCGCCGAAGTCCACGGTGCCGAATACAAAGGCAGAAAAGCCGGTGGTATCGGACACATGGGCTGTTTTAGCTTCTATGCCAACAAAGTAATAACTACTGGTGAAGGTGGGATGTTAGTAACCAATAATAAAGACATGGCTGAAAGGGCAAATCGTTTGAAGGATTTGGCCCATTCCCCTGAAAAAAGATACTCACATACTGATATAGGATTTAACTACAGAATGACTAACATCCAAGCCGGCATGGGCCTGGCGCAACTTGAAAACATCGAAAAATACATCGAAATGAGACGGCAAAATGCCAGCTTTTATAATAAATACTTAGGAAAATTAAGGGGTATCACTCTGCCTACTGAAGCGGAATGGGCGAAGAACATATACTGGATGTATGCTATTGTGTTGCAGGATGAATTCGGATTAAGCCGTGACCAGCTGATGGAAGAGCTTGCCGAAAAAGATATTGAAACGAGAGCTTTCTTCATTCCTATGCATCTCCAGCCATGTTTCAGGGACATTGGGCTGTTTCGTGGCGAGACGTACCCCGTAGCCGAAGACCTGGGCAATAGAGGCATAGTTCTGCCGTCAAGCACCGGGTTATCATTAGAGCATAAGACATATATCTGTGAGAGTATAAAAGAAATTCAACAGAGGAAGGGGAGATAAAGCTAATAGCAGTAATGGCATACCTTATTTAAATATCTCCGCTATTAAACATCGAATGGTTAGCAGAGATATGAGTCTGCCTTGAATAATGAACGACCCTGGATATGGAAATGGAAGCTACAGTTCAAAGAAAAGACTTTTTAAGCCAGCCGCATGGCATTATTCTGGTTATCTTGGCTTCAGTCATTATATGGCGTTTCGCTCCAATGAATCTGACCACGTTAGTGCTAATAGCTGTGTCAATTCTATTCCTTTTTGGCTTAAGACGACCGTTATGGGCCATGGCTGCCCTACTGGTTAGCCAGCTTACTCTCACCAGCTACATGGTAAATACCCCCTTTGGTATCATAATCAGTCTCCGTCTCCTGTTGTTGATATTGATGGCGCTCAGCATGTGGTTCTTACACGCTCAAGAGAAGATTGAACTGGGTATAAAGGCAAAGAATGTCATCATCCCGGCTGTCTTCCTGATTGGACTAAGCTTCATATCCAACCTTTCCAATACAGGTCTTGACTATGCCTTCAAAGATTTCCGAAACATGCTGGTAGGCATACTTATTATCATCTTCTTACCGGCAGTGGTCAGAAACATGAAAGACCTCAAGATACTATGTGGCGTTGTCTTCATCGGAATGACCGCGTCCGCCATCATTGGTGTGCTACAGTACTACGGCATCTTGGGAATGGACTATTTTACTCTTACATCCGACTTCGTTGATAGCTGGGGTGGGCAGCCAAGGGTATCAGGAATTGCTGAAACCGAGCTTGAGCTGTCCTTTACTCTCCCCGTAGTAACCTTAGCTACTCTGGGAATAGTCTTAGCAAAAGGGGTAAGCATTAAAAACAGGCGAATACTTGGAATATCAGTAGTGATAATGGTAATAGCTTTATATTACACGTTTACTCGTTCGGCTCTCCTCGGCATAATCTTGGGTATGATAGCATTCATCTTATTTCTTGTAACCAAAAAAGTTAGAGCAGAATTCATTCTATTTGGCGCAATAATAGCACTCATATTGATTGAACAGTTTGGAATCGCTGGTGACACATACATGGGCGGCAGGTCACAAGCCAGCCAGGAGGAGAGCTCTCTTTCACGACCTATTCTATGGCAGGCGAGCTTCGGTATAATTAAGGACAATCCAATTTTGGGAATCGGAGCAGCGCAATTTTCAGAGGTCTCCGCACAATATGAAAGTAGCGTAGACCCTTCACTAATCCAGTGGGAGGAAGATAGATACTGGGGCTATAGAACGCTTGGAAATCAGAAACCGCACAATGATTTTTTGGCTATATGGGTGTATTACGGCACATTCGCATTGATCGCCTTTCTATGGTTATTATCTGCAATCTTGCGAAATCTCGTTGATTCATATAGAGCCTCAAAAAAACGCTTTATTAAGGGGCTATGCATAGGCTTGGCAGCGGGATTTATAACTTATTTGGCAAATGCCTTCTATCACAACTGTTTAACTGCCATGCCACTCCTCTGGATAATAGCCGGGTTCTCCGTAGCAGCTGCCAAATTAACGTTGAAGACAAAGGAGCAAAAACAACCACGATACGCCCCTGCTGAAGCTTTGAGAAAGGAGAATAGATGATGGATGTCCGGTTAAATGAAGCAGAATTATATAATGCAATTTGGGACAGGTCAAGGCTGTTATTTACCGATGAGGATAGGGCTAAACTAAAAGCATCGACTGTTGCCCTCAGTGGATTGGGTGGGGTTGGCTGTATCATTACAGAACAGCTTGCGAGGTCGGGCATCGGACATCTGAAACTGAGTGACCCAGATGTTTTCGAACCATCCAATTTCGGCAGGCAATTATATTCCACAACCAAGACCCTGGGACTCAATAAAGCAGAAGTAGCCAAGGAGAGGGTTCTAGAGATAAATCCATACTGCAAAATTGAAGTGTATCCTCAGGGCGTGCAGAAAGCGAATATTTTTGAAATATTGAAAGGCGTCGATGTCCTAGTGGACGAAGTTGATGTAGAGTCACTCAAGCTCATTCAGCAAAGAGCTGCTAAGGGAATGAGAATTCCTGTCGTACATGCTGCCCGTGCATCATTCCCGGAGAATAGATGGACAATAGAGGTAAGGGTGTGGAACTTTAGGGATTATCCTGAAACCCAAACCCGTGAAGAAAAGAGCGAGTCATGGACCTGCAATTTATCTTGGGATGATTTAACCGAGGATGTTCTTGAGAGGATTGATGCTGAGACGGCAAAGGCTAGAAAATACAGATTGAGAGATATAATCCTTAAGGGAAACACTTCTACATTTGGAAATGTACCTCATGAGTACTTATTGTCCCAGCTTAACGGCGACCGCCAAGAACCTTTCAAGGATGACCTATTTGATAAAAGAGCCATCTTTGTCCAGATACCGAACATCGCTGGTGCCCTTGCATCACTGGAAGTGGTTAAGCTGATACTGGGCTGGAAGACCACAACCTACAAGCTGGACCTCCTTAATGGACAGATTGAGCAATAAAACAGGATTTTAGGGAGCTATGCCCGATGAAGAACCGGACGACATTACTCTTCGCCATAACCGACTTAGAAATGCATGGTGCACAACACCAGCTTATGGAATTGATAAAGGGCTTGGATAAGGAGCGTTTTAGACCAATCGTACTTACTTTCAAACCCGGTGGTCCAATGGAACGAGAATACAAGAAAATCCCCGGAAGCAGACTGATTTCGCTCGAGCGGAAGGGGAAGTATGATTTCCTGTTATTGTTTAGGGTTTTTAACCTTCTCCGTAAGATGAAAGTAGATGTGATTCAACCTTTTCTAACGCCAGCCACCTTTTTCAGCCTCCTGCCAGCGTTGTTGTGCCATACTCCGGTGAAGATTGTGACCGAGCGAAACAGCCTGAAGGCCAGAACCAACGGCGGCTTTGGTTACCATCTCTACCTTAAAGCTGAAGAATTTCTATCCCGATTTTCTGATTGGGCTGTTGCCAATAGTGAAGCCGGAAGAGAATGCCTTATCGAACGAGGCATAGAATCCAGTCGCACAAGGACAATCCATAACGGGATTAACATCGATAGCTATAAATGGGATAGCCAGACGGTAGAACAGGTAAGGCAAAGACTTGCTCTACCTTCGGGCGGTAAAGTAGTGGGAATGGTCGCTCGTATGTTTTCCTCCAAGCGTTACGATAATTTCCTCAAGGCAGCAGCAATCGTCAATAAAACTTTGCCGGATACGAGATACGCACTTCTAGGAGATGGCCCCTTAAGAAGCGAACTGGAGAATCTGGGGCATGAGTTAGGCATAGCCTCAAAAGTGACCTTCTTCGGTGAACAACTCGATACTATTAGTCACGTAGCAGCCTTTGATATATTTGCCCTGATTTCAGAGACGGAAGGTTTGTCTCTTTCTATCTGTGAGGCTATGGCTCTGGGAAAACCAGTGGTAGCCACGGACGTAGGAGGTAACAGAGAACTAGTAGAAAACGGTAAAACTGGTTTCCTCGTACCCCGAGAGGATATAGAAGCACTGGCTGGAGCTATAGTCCGTCTGCTCCAGAACCCTGAGATGGCCTATGATATGGGCCAGAAGGCCAGGGAGAAAATAGTCAACCAATTTGGACTGGAAAGGTATATAAACGAATATCAAAATCTTTACGAGGATACTTTAAAGCAGTTGAAAGAAAGTTAAACGCAAACACCGCAGTAGCACCAATATATATTCCGATAGCAACAATACAGTATAGCTACAGATTTTACGACATCGTAAGACTGCTTATGTAAAAAGAGTGTATTTGCAACAAGTTGACGCAGGGTCTTATAAGAATGATTAATGAAGGTCAGAAAGCAAGTAGAATTAAGCGAGGTTCAACGAGTAGTGCCTTAACTAGGTCAACAGTACGCGGAGTTGCCTGGTCCGGATTATCTCAGGTTCTGGGGCAGGGTGTTCGCCTTTTGGCCACGATTGTTCTGGCTCGTTTGCTCATGCCTGAGGACTTCGGCCTAATTGCTATGGCAACTATTATTATTACCTTCCTGCAAGGAACAGCCGACCTAGGCTTTAGCTCCGCTATCATTCAGCGAAAAGACGTAAGCACCGACCATCTTTCAACCGCCTTCTGGACAGGGTTAGTCTTGGGTATTATCCTTTGCGTTGTGGCAGCAGCCATCTCCCCTCTATTGGCGCTTTTCTTCAATAACGAGCTGGTTACGCCATTAATAGCTGCTTCCTCTCTAGCCTTTGTCATTCTTCCATTAGGAGCTGTCCATGGTGCCTTATTGATGAAGAATTTGCAATTTTTCAAATTCCGACTGGGTGACATCGGAATGGCTATTGCTTATTTGATAGTAGCGGTGACTTTGGCGTTTACTGGTTTCGGGGTATGGAGTATTATCCTCGGCAACCTGGCGGGCTGCTTAATCCTTGTTATCTTGAGATGGGCTCTCTGCTCCTGGCACCCTTCTGCTAAGTTCAGTTTCAAGTGCCTGAAGGAGTTGTGGTCATTTGGCATGAATATTACAGGAATCAGAGTTGTCCAGACTATAACGGAGAGATTGGATTACCTAATCATGGGAAGATTCCTGGCGGCAACAATCCTAGGTTTCTATAGTATGTCATACAGGATAGTAGACTTTTCGGCAAACAGGTTGTGGCAATCTGTAACACCAGTTGCTTTCTCTGCCTTCTCTACGATTCAGGATGAAGACGAACGGTTACGTCGCGGATTCAAACGAAGTATAAGCTATGTCTCTCTCATCAGCCTCCCTTTGTTCGTTGGGCTAGTCGTCGTTGCCCCTGAATTTGTGACGGTGATTTTTGGCCAGAAATGGGCTTTGTCTATTTTGCCAATGCAGATACTCTGTGGCATGGCCGCTTTTAACTCGATTAGTTCGACTGTTGGGTCGATTTTACGTTCCAAAGGGAGACCTGATATTGAATTTAAAATAAGTTTAGTAAGAATGGTGCTTCTTGCTTCGGGTTTGCTCATCGCCGTGAGATTTGGTACAGTTGGTGTCGCTATAGCCGTTTCAGCAGTTGCTGCTATCATTTGGCTTCCTCGTCAGATATTTGCCAACCGCCTTGTCAGTTTAAAGATGCGAGAATATTTCTCTGCACTCCGCCCCGCCACTTTGGGCTCTATAGTCATGGCCCTTGCCATGCTGGCCTTTCGCTATGCATCGACACATCTATTCATATTACCCGATATCGGGCTCTTGATCAGCTCAATCCTAATAGGTGCTGCTGTTTACTTCGCAACACTCAAGATAACAAAAACAGAGACCCTGGATGAAATGATCAGACTTGTTTCCGTGACGGTCAGGGCACATATAAGGCCGACTATGGTGAAGCTAGGTTTAATGCGTAACGACGCCTTTTACATCATTGATGATTGATAGAGGCGAATGGAGGCGCCGATTATATAGTGCTGGCAACACAAACATAACTCTGGACGTGGGCAAATGTTAAGTGGATTGATAGAATGGGGAAGAAGGACAACCGGTAATATACTTCCTGAAGGCAGATTCAAAAGATTTTTAAGAACGCTGCTCCCCAGGGATAAACATTATTACGATCATTTAATAGACGACCTAAATGAAATCATAATCGAGGCAGCGCTGTTAGAAGACGGGTCTGTACTTGTGAAACTTAATGACGGCATAATATTTTATGCTCAACGAGATAAGGAAGTCATGAGCAGAGCAGGCGAATATCTTGCCAGAATTCGCTCTAGATATGGAGATAATCACATATTGGCTAAAATAGGGACGTTCGAATATTTTGGAACCCTTTGGCGTCAACTGAGTGAACAATATAGGGACGATGTCTACCAAAAGTATTATAAGATAAGGAAGGGTGATATCATTGTTGATGTTGGAGCACACATAGGAACGTTTGCAGTGAGAGCTGCCACCATCGTCGGCCAGGAGGGCAGTGTTGTAGCCATTGAGCCTGAGCCAGACAATTTGATATTTCTAAGAAAGAACGTCCAAGCTAACAAACTCCACAATGTAGTAATTGTTCCGAAGGCTATTTGGAGCAGCAAGGATAAACTGAAGTTTTTTATTGCAGAACGCACAGGACGGCATGGCCTCATTAATGATAAGGACCAGGACCCGAATAAATTCATTGAAGTCGAAGTAGATACACTTGATAATATATTAAAAGACGTGGGTATAAGCAAGATCGATTTTATAAAAATGGATATCGAAGGTGCGGAGATTGAGGCATATCAAGGGATGAAAGAAACTTTAAAGAATAATAATGTAAAACTAGCAATTGCAGCATATCACACACATGAAGGCTGGCAAACAATTGCTGGTTGGCTGAGCGGGGATGAATTTGAAGCTTACGTAAGAGAAGGTTATGTGTATGCTGAGAAAAAAATGGGAGTTCAACCAAAGCCATAGCAATCGTACAGTTGAAATTAATGTCCTCTTTACATACAGAAGAGCAAGGATTTCTCACGAATCAACCAATAGCCATGCCCAGGATTAGTCTTTATAACTGCCATAAGAAAGCTCTCGGAGGTGTGTGTTATGGCTAAGAAAATGGCTTTTATGATGCTGATGCAACACCCTGCATATGATGATATCATCAAAGAGATAAAAAAACACTTCCCAGAGTATGAAACCGAACTGATTGATGTTAGAAGTTTAGCCAAGAAAAAAAAGATCATTAGATGGGTCAACCTTTTTTTTGTGCTAAAGATGTATGGTCTGGAGATAATGCTGGGTAAAAAGAAAATCAGGGGATGCATTTACCGGACGCCATATATGTTTCGAAAGGTGAAGGATATCCTCTCCGAGCGTCTCTCACAGGATGAATATGCGTTTTCCTTCCAGTTTCAAAATCTGTTTGATGGTAGCACGGAAGGTCTGCCGCACTACCTTTTCACTGACCACACACATCTAGCCCAACGCCAGTGGCATGATTTTGGGAAAAAGCCTTTTTACGGAGCGTATGGCCTGTATAGCTCCAAATGGATAGAACTCGAGAAAACCATCTATCACAATGCCACGATTAATTTCACCCAGAGCAGTAATATCACGGACTCCATAATCAAGGATTATTCCTGTCCTCCAGAGAAAGTTGTTTCTGTTTATGGAGGCAGCAGCGTAGGAACCGATTTTGAAATAGATAAAGAGAAGTACAAGAATAAGGAGATTTTGTTTGTCGCTTATAACTGGGAGGAGAAGGGAGGTCCCCAACTGGAGCAGGCATTCAAACTTGTTTTACAGGCTTACCCTGATGCCCGGCTCACCATCGTTGGATGCTCACCCAAATTAGATATCCCCAATTGTGATATAGTTGGTCAAGTTCCTATTGAAAACATTAACCAATACTACGAAAGGGCGTCAGTGTTTTGCCTGCCTACGAAATTAGAGCCAGTCAGTCTTGTGTTTCTGGAGGCTTATGCGCATGGATTACCTATCGTTACCACTGACTTTGGAATAACGTCTGGTTTTATCGAAAAAGGAGAAACCGGCTATTGCGTAAAGTATGGCGATGTAGAACATTTAGCAAACGTACTAATTGACTTAATAGGAAACGCAGAGAAATGCCAAACCATGGGAGCGAATGGCAGACGTCTTGTTCTCGAAAAGTACACTTGGGAAAAGGCAGGCGCTAAGGCAGCCAAGGCGATACTTGCCACAATGAATAATAAATAAGGTAGTTAATGTCAAAGTTCGGCAGGTAAACCTTGTGACAAAGAAATTTGCTTATATAAGACCAAGTCCTCACCCGATAAATAACAGCATCATACAAACACTATCGGAGAATTTCCCGAATTTAGAAGTAGATGTAATAAATATCCGCGAGTTAGTAAAAAAAAGGAAGACTCTGATCCTGGCAAACATGTTTTTTGTCTTCATCGAGTACGGCCGGGAGATAATACTAGGTAAGAAACAAATCAGAGAATGCTTTTGGAGAACGCCATTCATTTTTAGAACCATAAAGGGTCTGGTATCCAATATATTATCAAGAGAGCCGTATGAGTTCTCAATCCAGAATCAATCCCTATTCGATGGAAGCCGAGAGGGGTTACCACATTATGTCTATACTGACCACACTCACCTTGCAAATCTTCATTACCCGGGTTTTGAGAGAAGAAACCTATATAGCCAGAAATGGATTGAGATGGAGAGGAGTATCTATCACAACGCCGTCATCAACTTTACCAGGAGTAACTACGCGGCTGATTCCATTGTACAAGACTATGGCTGCCCTCCTGAGAAGGTCATTTGTGTCTATGCAGGCAGCAACGTAGGAACGGACTTTACGGTAAATAGAGAAAAATACAAAAATAAGAATATCCTATTTGTGGGCGTGGACTGGAAAAGGAAAGGTGGGCCAGACCTGGTGGAAGCATTCAAGTTGGTTCTTAAAGTATGCCCTGATGCCCGACTCACCATTGTGGGGAGCTCACCCAAACTGGATATTCCCAACTGCGATGTGGTAGGTCAAGTCCCGCTGCAAAATGTTAACTACTACTATGAGAATGCGTCTGTATTCTGTCTTCCAAGCAGATTGGAACCTGCTGCATTAGTATTCCTTGAAGCATCTGCTCATGAACTTCCCGTGGTTACTACAAACGTTGGAGGCTCGGCAGATCGCGTCATAGATGGCGAAACTGGATACCTTGTAGAGCCCGGTAACGTCGAACAACTATCAAAGGTGTTGATCGAACTCATAGGTAATCCAGAAAAATGCCAGACTTTTGGAGAAAATGGTAGACGTCTTGTTCTTGAAAGGTACACCTGGCAAAAGGTAGGTACTGAGATTGCAAGGAACATAATGGCTACCATTAACCTACAGTCTTTTGTGTGACTTCCTACCATTACGAAATAACTATTGACTTGAAAATACGGATATCCTATCATAGACCTGTAATTTGCGATACGTATTTCTGCACTATTTCAGCTATTTTACTGGAATGAAGGGGAGTCCGAAAATGAAATTAGTCTATCGATTAGCCACCTTATCAGTCCTTGTTTTAATGCTGGCTATTAGCTTTCCCGCTCAAGCCTTAGCTCAATCAAATTCCACCACCATCGGTACACTTTCCTTGGTACCAACCTACGAGACAATATCTGTGTATTCTAACTTTACTGGTGATGATAACGAGAATAACCAGGCATCTCTCGAATACCGTGAGGTTGGCTCAACTGTATGGCAACCAGGCATAACCATGACCGTAGACAGGAGAGAGATGCTGGCCAAGTGTGACTATGATGATGGTTCAACCTACTACGAAGACAACCCGTGGAAGAACCAGTGGCGAACTGTTATCTTCTTTCTACCGCCGGATACGCAATATGAGGTTAAGGTTACCTACAATGACCCCGATGGAGGGAACGGTACCGTTACGGGTACTGTCACAACTCTGGATGACAATCCCACATCAAATGGAACCACCTACTATGTATCGACAACAGGGAGCGATAGCAACAATGGTCTGACAACAAATACAGCCTTCGCAACAATTCAGCATGCCGCCGATATTGTCGAACCAGGTGATATAGTTTCGATAATGCCTGGAACTTACTCTGATTATTTTACTCATGGATACAATAACAACGTGTTTGTAAGCAGATCCGGTACGGAAGATAACTGGATAACCTTCCAGAGCTATGATATGAATAACAAAGCCGTGATCAATGGCCAAGGAACTGTCAGTAGCAACTTCGATTTGGATAGTGTCAACCATATCAGAATCAAAGGGCTGAAAATAACCAATCCAGCTACTTCTACCGGTCGCAATATCACTCTGGACAGGTCGAACAATATTATCATTGAAGATTGTGAGATGGTTTTCTCAGGAACCGGATGGTGTGCCGCTGGGATGATAATACGATATGGACAGTCTGAGCCATATGTCTCGTGTTATAATATACTTTTCCAGCGAAACTCAATCAGAAGCGATGATTCCCGAGCAGAAGATTTCGCGATATACTCTTGGGGCTATGAAAATTACGCCATCGTTATCCGTGAAAATCAAATGATCGGCAACGGCATGAAGGATACACTAAGCGGGCACTGGCACAAAGATACCTTCATCCATGACAACTACTTACAGGGTGCCTGGGGTGATGGAATGGAGCTGGAAGGCGAAGGTATTAATATAGCAGCGTGGAGCAATACAATCATAGATGGTTGGCCTGATGATGTAAGTTTCCCGTGGATGGGCATAGGCATGTCCCCAGTAATAGTAGGACCATACTATCTCTTCCGCAATGTCTGGTATGGTTTCCGTGATTCTGGCTTCAAGATGGGCAATAGCTCTACGGGAACGACCTATATCTACCATAACACTGTCTACACTAATAAGGGTGCTAGTGCTATCGCCTGTTTTGGCAATAATGGCTTGGTTAACAATGTAATTGGCCGCAATAACATTTTTGAAGTTGACCGGCAGATAATCAATAATGGCCAGCCCGAGAGGGACTGGGGTATTTTCGACATGGATTATAACCTCTTCAACCTCCTTGAAACAAACCAGTGGGGTAAATGGTGGGGTTACGACAGGTATGACACCTACGAGGAGTTCAAAGCGGGTACTGGTTGGGAGCAGAATGGGATTCATGCTCCCAGTGGGCTGGTCGACCCAGCAAATAAGGACTTTACATTACAAGAAACTTCAGAGTGTATAGATCACGGTGTCATCATCCCCGGCTTTAACGATGCTAATTCACCATGGCCTTACAGCGGTTCTGCACCCGATATTGGAGCCTATGAGTACAATTCAGGACCAGTTGTAGACCTTTCTCCACCCTATACCAGCGGACACAACCCAGCCAAAGCCGCATCCGGTATAGCACGTGATACCAATATCATAGTCCACGTTCGGGATAACGGAGCGGGAGTAGACCAGAGCTCCATAGAGATGACGGTAGAGGGCACCACCGTCACCCCGACTATTACCGGTACTCCCTCTGACTACACCCTGACTTATGACCCACCTTCTAACTTTAGTTACGAGCAAGTTGTAAATGTCACTATAGACGCCCAGGACTTGGCTACGACGCCTAATGTTATGACTCAAGATGCATACTCCTTCACTATCCGTAAAGAATTCAACGATATCCCCGAACTTGACCCGATAGGAAATAAGACCGTCTCTGAAGGAGCTTTGTTGGAGTTTACGATAACGGCCTCCGATAGCGATGGGCCATCACCAATGGCCTACTCAGCCGACCTGTCCGCTTTACCTCCAGAAGCCAGCTTTGACACTGATACTCAGGTCTTCTCATGGACTCCTACCTACACCGAAGCAGGTACCTACCCGGGAGTCCATTTCGAGGTAACTGATGGCCTGGATACTGACTGGGAAGACATAACCATAACAGTGAACAATGCCAATCAACGACCTGTAGCCGATGCTGGTCCAGATCAGGTAGTAGCCACATCAACACTGGTTACCCTTGATGGGTCAGGCAGTTACGACCCCGATGATGACTTCCTAGACTATCTCTGGACCCAAACAAGCGGGCCATCGGTGACGTTATCTGATGAGACATCTGAATCACCAACCTTTACTCCAACCGAAGCCGGCAATTACGTGTTTTCATTAGTCGTCAGCGATAGTTCACTTAATAGTAATCCCGATTATGTAACCATCACCGCCGGCCAATGGCCTTATCTACCAGTCAGGGTAAATTGTGCAGGTAACGACTACACAGGCACCGGCGGTCATCTATGGAAAGAAGACCAGTCGTACGTTACTGGCTACTGGGGCTTCTATGGCGAAGACCTGATGGTAAATAACGATGGTCGTGAAATTAACGGAACGGACGATGATCCCATATATACAAGGGAAAGATACGGTGATTTTGGTTATAGATTCGACCTGGGTAATGGGATATACAATGTTACCCTCCACTTTAATGAAATGTACAGAACTGGACCAGAAGAAAGAATTTTCGACGTATATGTTGAAGGACAATTAGTACTGGATAACCTGGATATATACGATGAAGTCGGCGGTAATACCGCACTGGTTAGGACCATTAATAATGTCAACGTTACGGACGGCCAGCTTAACATCTCATTTTCTCAAATTACAGAAAATCCCCTGCTCGATGGAATAGAGATAACCAGTGCTGGCGGTAATCAACCTCCAGTTGCCGTAAATGATAACTACAATATGGGTGAGAACGGCACACTCAACATAGCATCACCCGGTGTGCTTTCAAATGATTATGATATCAATGGCGATTCACTGACAACAGTCCTGGTAAGCGATGTCAGTAACGGCAACCTCACACTCAATACTGACGGTTCATTTACCTACACGCCTAATACAGATTACACCGGAACCGATACCTTTACCTACCAGGCTAATGATGGACAGGAAAATTCAAATACCGCTACGGCTACGATTACCATAAATAGTGATAATCAGGCTCCGGTTGCCGTAAATGATAACTACAATATGGGTGAGAACGGCACACTCAACATAGCATCGCCGGGTGTTCTTTCAAATGATTATGATATCAACGACGATCCACTAACGGCAATTCCTGTGGACGATGTCAGCTACGGCAATCTCACACTGAACAGTGACGGTTCGTTTACATACCAGCCTGATACCGGCTATACCGGGACTGATACCTTTACTTATAAGGCGAATGATGGAGAGGAGGATTCGAATATAGCATTGGTCACGATTACCATAAATAGTGGTAATCAGGCTCCAGTTGCCACCAATGATAGTTATAGCATGGATGAGAACGGCACCCTGAACGTACCGTCACCTGGTGTCCTGGCAAATGACAACGATGATGATGGTGATTCGATTATAGCAGTTCCTGTGGATGACGTTAGCAACGGCGACCTTACACTCAATCCTAACGGCTCGTTTACCTATACACCTGATACAGGCTACACCGGAACTGATACCTTTACATACCAGGCTAGCGATGGGCAAGCAAGCTCTAATACAGCTACAGTTACAATTAGTATAAATAGCAATAACCAGGCTCCTGTCCTTGATCCCATTGGAAATAAATCTGTAAAAGAAGGGCAGACGCTCGAATTCACCGTTTCAGCTTCTGATCCCAACGATGATTCACTAGTATATTCAGCCGACAACCTGCCTTCTGGAGCGAATTTTAATCAATCCACACATGTATTCTCATGGACGCCCGGCTCAGGTCAAGAAGGAACTTATAATGACATTTATTTCGAAGTATCTGATGGTTCTTTATTCGATTTTGAATATATTACAATTTCCGTTACTAGCGGTGGTGGCGGTGGCGGTGGTGGCGGTGGCGGCGGCGGTGGCGGCGGTGGCGGCGGCGGGAGTATTGCTGGAATTACGAACGTATCCTATTCAATGAACAGCTCCGGTGAGTTCATAGAAGACACCGTCGCCAGTTCTATAGACAATAGAGTTAAAATCGGCATATCCAAGGGTACCGTCAGTATCAACGATATGGGGCAACCTCTCCGATATATAACCATAAAGGAGGAGTCACCGTCCCCACCTCCACCAGAAAATGCCGAGATCGTCGGGCTGCCCTACGAAATTACCTCCATTCCAGCCGGCGTTAGCTTTGAACCACCGATTGATATTACCTTTAAGTATAAAGAAGACGAAGTCCCTCAGGGTGTGGCACCAGAGAACCTCGTAATAGCCACATATGACTGGGATACTGAACAGTGGTACATCCTAGATTGTACGGTGAATCCGGGGAGTCGCATCATTGCAGCCGAATTGAGTCACTTTTCTACTTATGCTATTCTTGCATACGTTCGTCCTGCCAGCTTTGAGGCTTCGTCCTTATCAGTTAACCCTGAAGAGGTCGAACTAGGCGAGAGTGTAAACATTAAAGCCATCATCACCAATACTGGGGACCTTACTGATACTTTTGAAGTGAGTTTGAAACTGGACGATGTTGTGATACAAACCAAGGAAGTGACACTTAATGGAAATGATAGTGAAACAGTAAGCTTCAGTGTAAACGCTCAGACTGCCGGGGAACATAAAGCAAGTGTAGGAAACGCGCTGGCATTTTTCACTGTCAAAGAACCCGTGGCTCAATCTGTTTTTACCCTGAGCGACATCGACATCACACCTTCTGTAATCAGTCTGGGAGAGAGCGTAGAAATCAGTGTTCTTCTCAGCAACACCGGGGAATCCACCGCGAGCTACGAGGTAGTCCTGATGATGGATGATGTGGTTATACAGCGAAAAGAGGTAACATTTGCCAGTGGTGATAGTGATATAGTAAGCTTTAGCGTGACACCAGATACCACCGGAGAACATACTATAAGCATCGGTGAAAGGGTTGCGGTCTTCAACGTACAAGACGCTCCTCCTACTATCGTCGAAGTGAAACCGGATACCGGCCCCGATATTAGCCGATTTGATGTTACTCCAATCTACGAATCCAAAACCGGTGATCTTATATCGGCCAGGATAGACTATAGGATTGATAAAGTTGAAGAATTGGGACCGGGTGATGAATTAGTCCTGAGAGTATACTTTGATGGCAAACTCTGGGATGAGGTACAGCTTCTTACATTAAGTGATTTACAAGCTAACGGAGATATAGGTAATTTCAACTATATCCCTGAACAGGGATGGAACAACGGCACTTATATCTTCCAGGCGGAACTACGTAAAGATGACGGGCTTGTACAGAGTTCACATTTAGAAAAGTTCACGTTGATCCCGGAATCCGTAACAGCAGCGGTCAGTTGGGGATCTTTAGGTGTAATAATCGGCATCACGTTACTCGTAGTTACGGCCGTGGTAGTAATTGTACTATACCACCGGCGTGAAACGCTCAGAGGCTACGTTGAATGATATGTAAATATACAACAGAGTATTTAGTGAAGATAAGTAAGGAAACCTTTCCCAATGCGTAGGCGGCTAAGATTTTCTTCAGTCGTCCTGATAAGTCAGATGCTGCTGATAGCCCTGGCTATAGCGTGGCTTGTTCATATGGTCGTCATCGCAACATATGGTTCTGTCTACTTCATAGAAAGAGACCCGGTGATACTGTGGGCAGAAATAACCGCCTCGGCCCTTATCATGATTTTCGCCATCTATATACTCGCCATCCAGATACGTAGGCTAGGCGAAAGGCGAGCAACTGACAGGGATGGAAGCGAACGGCGGAAGTAGATAACTATAAATCGACTCTCGTTTTTAGCCAGTATTTTTTCTCTACTGACACTCAGCCCTTTGCGCAACACAAATCACTATGTATTTTTTCTGTCGACTAGAATAACCGCTTATTTGCTTAGAGAAGTGTTATTGCCAGAATTCCTACCACCACACAATACACTGAAAAGGGAAACAACGGCCTTTTACGTAGGTAAGCCAGTAGAAGCCGTATAGAGGCGTAGCCACATACTGCGGCAGCTATAAAACCTACGATAAGCAGAGGAGCTTCAGCCGACGCGTTACCATACCTCAGTAACTTAATCAGCTGTGCCAGCCCTGCCCCCAAAATGATAGGCACAGAGAGTATAAAGGAGAAGCGTGCCGCTGCCTCGCGGGAGATTCCGCAGAACATACCGACAGCTATCGTGGTACCGCTTCGGGAGAGTCCTGGAGCAATGGACGCAGCCTGCCCTATACCGATAAGAAGACTGTCCAGCCACGTTATCCCGGTAAATTCACGTTGACGCCGACCTAAAACTTCGGCCAAGACAAGCAGCAACGCAGTTAGAAGGAGAAAGGCACCCACTGCGTTAGGACTATTGAAAAGGGACTCGAAGGTCTTTTCTAGGAATAGGCCGGTCAGTATGCCGGGCACCGTCCCCAGGATAATCCACCAGGCCAGACGCGATTCGGTTGTCTTTAGAGGCTGGCCTGCCAACAGCCCATGCCACCAGGAGACTATTAGCCCAAGCAAATCGTGCCAGAAGACTGCCACTACCGCTAAAAGTGTCGCCAGGTGTACCGTGGTATCAAATACAATGGTAGGAGAGTCCCACCCCAAGGCTGCTGGCAATAATACAAGATGACCGGAGCTGCTAATCGGCAGAAACTCGGTCATCCCTTGAACGATACCCAGAATCAGTGCTTCGAAAAGCCCCAAGAATACCCCTTTAGGTTAAGGATATGCGTAATGGGATAATTGTATCATATCCCCGATCGCATGGTAAAGACACACCAACCGAGAAATACACCCTCCCAGAAATCTCCCTCGCCGTGAAATCATAATACCAAATTGAGTAGCTTAGAAGAGACTACCCGACAATCGCACAGAGAATTGCGCTCTATCTTGCCCTTCAATAACGACTGATACGGCTCTACTTGAACGTCTAGAAAAACAAAATCATAGGGACAAGATATATCTCACCCACGCCAAATATACACATAACACTGCTCAACCGAATCATCACTAAGTTCTATTCCTTCTGACGTTAATGACAGTGAGCACAATGGAGACGACAATGAAGGCAATAACAACAAAAGCAACTAAGACGAAGCCTATGCGATTTGGCGAATAGACCACGTCATCAAAGAAACGTGCGACATATGGATAGTGGTATCCGATCCATTCATGGACTATCTCTTCGTACAATTCAAAATAACGCCCTGGAACAGGAATGCCATGTACTTCATGTGGTGGATCAAAAGGAGAATCCAGTTTAAGGCTCCAGTGGGAAGCAGCATCCCGCTGCTGCATGAGATAAATGCCTTCACTGAAAGTAACAATATCGATGTTTCCTTTTTGTTCTTCTTTATATAGGAAATTCACGAAATTTTCAAACTGCTGGACGTCCATTTCGGGCTCTCTGAGCCAATCTGGGTCCGGCCCGATAGCATGACCGTAAAAAACAAGCAGCCCGCCTTCTTGACTGTACTTATCCACCGTGTCCTCAAGGAAAGAAATATCAAACGACAGGATTATGGTCTTCAAGTTAGCTGGATTGTCACGTACGGAGCACGCAGAGTTGACACCATATTGTGTCGTCCTTGCCGCTAGGAAATACTCTGAGGCAAGTTCCATCGAATCGGGGTTATGTCTTCCATGAGGATATGCAAAAGTAACCGGAGATGGCAAACCATGAGACTCCAATAAGACTCTAGATTCCTCGAAATCGCTGATAATATCAGACCGAGTAGCTACATCTAGAGAAATATGGTTTTTAGTATGCCAGCCAATTTCCCATCCTGCATCGTGCAGTTCTTGAGCATCAGTCCACGTAAATCCTTCCAGTTCATCCGGATCATTTATAAAAGCAGTGGCAGGTAAATCATAACGATTTAGGATTGGCATTATGGTTGAGTTCCAGCAACTATAGCCGTCGTCAAATGTTAACACAACAAGAGTTGGACTTTCCTTAGATTTGCATGCTTTAGCCGGATATACGGGTGAAAGTGGTAAAAGGACTAAAACCAGAAGAACAATCGATACTATGTGATACCACCTTACTCTCCAGGTTTTACTCTCTCCTTGCATTATTGCACCGCCTTATAAGTAGATTGGTCTATCCCAATATAAGATAGTGTGCGTCCCTTTTTTGTCCGGATTTAATAACCATCCGGGAATTTGCTTTGCCACTGCCAGGCATCCTCTATGATTTCTGTTAATTCAGGATAACGCTGACTCCAGCCCAGCTCTTTCCTTATTAACTCTGAACTTGCCACTAAGATGGGAGGATCACCAATTCTTGGTGGCTCGTATATTACTGGAATATCAATACCGGTTACTTTTTCCGCCGTTCGCACCACTTCACGCACTGAATAACCCCTTTCGTTACCCAGGTTATAGGCTCTCACTCCAGCCCCATCAATCCTGCTTAAAGCATTTAAGTGAGCGTTAGCTATATCCACCACGTGGACATAATCCCTAACGCACGTACCGTCTTCTGTCTCATAATCAGTACCATAAATGGGCACGTTTCGAGCTTTCCCCAGGGCTGCTTTGAGTACATTAGGAATCAGATGAGTCTCTGGTTCATGGTGCTCTCCATGGGCAGAGGTAGCTCCGGCGGCGTTGAAATAGCGCAGCGAGATAGAGTTGAGGCCGTAGGCAATCCCATACCATTTCAGTATTTTTTCAAAAATAACTTTAGTCTCACCATATGGATTGACTGGTATCAGAGATGCATCTTCAATAATAGGAACTCTCTCCGGTATGCCGTACACAGCGGCACTGGAGGAGAAAATAAGTTTATTCACATTATATTCAACCATTGCGTTCAGAAGGCAAAGACCACAAATAACATTATTGTGGAAGTATTTCTGTGGGTCAGTCATCGATTCCGGTACGATGCTATTCGCCGCGAGATGCATGACCCCGTCTATCTGGTATGTGGCAAAGGTATTATCCAGTATTTCTGGATCGCCTAAATCGGCGCATATAAAATGAGCTTCAGAGTCTATAGCTTGACGATGTCCTTGTTTCAGGTTATCCAGGGCAATAACATGATGGTCCTCTTCCAGCAGTCGTTCAACAACGATACTACCAATATACCCAGCAGCCCCGGTGACCAATATATTCATGATATTTACCTGAAACGATACAATTTTTATAGCCTATATAAATAATAGACTGATGTACTCCAATCTAAACGTACACCAGTTCGAAATTACTATTAACGCTGATCTTCCTATTTTCTCAGCAGTGAATATGCCTTAATATAAATACTAGCCACCTCCCGTTAGATAATGGTTTAAGATTTGTTAAAATTTGGTAATAACTATGTACCATCAGGTAAAAAAATAACTGTTACTCTATATTTTTTCTTCTGCAATTCACACTTTAAGCAAATTAGGCTTAAAATAATCACAACTTTAATAATAACAGTAACTTACTAATCGCTCTATGATATAGCTATTTCCCTGAAATAGTAGTGTTCAATGTCCTTTCTTTGGGTAATTATATATTACACCTACTTTATAAAACTGCCTAATGAGAGGTATAATACTTTACCCGTGTATATACAATGTGGTATCCGATTGGATATGTGTTTATGCGACAGTTTATTATTACCATATTCTTACAAATCATAAACCATCATCTAACAGACGAGGATTAGTATGAATATTGGGTAATCTACGGCTGTTTGCTTTATAGAAGGAGAAACATGGCAGGTATTTTTAAAAAAGATGGTATGATGGTTACTCGCAAAATTGCCGATGAACTAGTAATGGTTCCCATAAGGCATAATGTGGGAGACCTAGCACATATTTATACTCTAAATAACGTCGCCAGTCGTATCTGGGAACTCCTCGATAGTAACAGTACGGTAGACGATATAGTAACAACCCTGATAAAGGAGTATGACGTAGATCCTCAACAAGCCGTATCCGATGTTGTCGAATTCCTGGACCAGATGAGGTATATCGGCGCAGTGACTTATAAAAACCAAGGGGGTTAGCATGATAGAGCGTCCTATTCCCTCTACCCGAATTCTGACTCTTAGTGCCATAGATCTCGCTACCCGGCTTGTGGTTTGTTACTTTCCAACCTTTCACCTGAACAAGCTACTTATGCGATATTGAAATATGTTGAAAATCACACGTTACACTGAAAATGAAGTCATAGACCACTCCTCTATCTACTTCGATACTATGGCCCAAGAGGTACTGAATCAGGGTCTCAATCTCCGTTTTAAGGCTAGCGGCTCGAGTATGTACCCATTTATTCAGGCTGGTGATATCCTTCTTGTCGAGCCTGAAAGACCAGCCGGTCTTCGTATCGGTGACATAATTTTTTGCCGATGTCCTCCGGGGAGCTATGTCGTGCATAGACTGTTCAAGAAGAAAGGCGCGGAAACGCTGATAACAAAAGGCGATAATGTATCCTATCATGATGCCCCTTTTCCCGTTGAACAAGTAATGGGGAGAATAATACGCATAGAAAGTCGCAACAAACAACTAAGTCTACATGGATGGCTGAATAGAGCATTCAGCTGGCTTACCGCACGGATTGCTCTCGGTCGTTATACAAACCAGACAAGACTAATACGAAACCTAGACAGATTGTGGTGGCTCATTGGGGGGAGGCGGGTGGCATGAGTACTGCCATCAGTACAGTCAATCTGACCAAACTGTTCCCCCGCACATCCGGTTACCGCGACCTGCTGCCCTTTAACAAAAGGCAGTGGACTCAGGCAGTAAAAGACGTGAACCTGGAAATTAAGGAGGGAGAGTTCTTTGGATTACTCGGGCCTAACGGCGCTGGCAAGACTACGTTAATTAAGATGCTCTGTTGTCTGGTACTGCCCAATTCAGGCACGGCCCAGGTCTTTGGCCATGACATACAAAAGGAGGAACAGGCGGTAAAGCAACTGGTGGGGTTGGTCAATGCCGAGGAGAGAAGTTTCTTCTGGCGTATTACCGGTCGGGAAAACCTCCAATTTTATGCTGCCCTGTATAATATTCCACGTCGACAGATCAAGTCACGTATTAAAGAACTGCTGGACCTCGTTGGTCTGGCCGAAGATGGTGACATCAGATTTCAAAATTATTCCACGGGAATGAAGCAGAAGCTAGCCATCGCGCGAGGCTTGCTTAGTGACCCTCGCGTTCTTTTCGTGGACGAGCCTACCAGGAGCCTGGATCCGGTCAGTGCCCAGACTATTCGTAGATTCCTCAGAGAAAAGGTGGCGGACGAAGGGAAAACAGTAGTGCTGGCTACACATAATTTGAGTGAGGCGGAGCAGCTCTGCGACCGGCTGGCTATTATGGACCATGGACGCGTCATCGCCTTGGGATCGGTTGAAGAATTGCGGTCGCTTTTCCAGCAACATGAGGGATGCAAGCTCCAGGTGAGGCATTTGTCAGAGAGTATTTTATCGCAACTCAGCTTCATTGATGGAGTCCTTGACTGCCAGATAACCGACAAGCAAAATGGCGTTTCAAGCCTCGAACTCAGGATATCTAACCGAGCATCGGTACTGCCACGAGTACTGGCGGTCATGATTAACGCTGGTGTGGAGGTATGTAATTGCCAGTTACGAGAGCTGGCACTCGATGAAATTTTTACTCATGCGCTCCACACCAGTGACAGGGAGGAGGTACCCTAGATGGCTGTTGCTTCAGCATTCCTCAAACGTGATTTATCACAGGCACTCAGCTATCGCCTGTCTTTCTTGATGCAACTGGGAGGCATCTTCTTAAGTGTAGCTATCTTCTACTTCCTCTCCCGGCTTTTTGGTGCTGCCGTGGCTCCACAGCTGGAGGCATATGGTGGTGACTATTTTTCATTCGTCCTCATCGGCCTGGCCTTTACGGGATTTCTAGGTCTGTCTTTATCCAGCTTCGCATCAAGTATTCGTGAGGGTCAGGTGATGGGCACACTGGAGATAATGCTGCTAAGTCCTACTCGCCTGAGCGCTATTCTCCTTTCTTCTTCCTTATGGGCATATCTGCTCACTACTCTGCGTGTGGTCGTTTATCTTCTCGTTGGAGCCCTGGTTTTTGGCGCCAGCTTGGGCCAGGCTAATGTGGGCTCAGCGTTACTGGTAATGCTCCTGTCAATAGCGAGTTTCAGCGGCATTGGTATCTTTTCGGCAGCCATAGTACTGCTGGTAAAGAAAGGCGACCCCATTGCCTGGGTACTTGGTAGTGCGTCGAGTCTTCTGGCCGGAGTATATTATCCTATCTCAGTACTACCTGAATGGCTGGAGCCGCTATCCCGTATCCTGCCCCTGACTTACGCCCTTGATGCCATGAGGCTAGCCATGCTCCGGGGATACTCAATACATGAGCTTCGTTTCGACATATTGGTTCTTTTTGGATTTACTGTCGTTCTCACACCGCTGGCTTTCATGGTTTTCCGAAAGGCTCTAAAGCGGGCCAAGATGGAAGGAAGCTTAATACAATACTAAGGATAGCATTATTACATGTGTATATGCCGACATAACCCCTGAGTCGAACAACACAGTAAATCTGCTAAATATAAGCATAATGCCAAATAACAATACAGTAGATGAGGAAGCTCAAAAAGCGAAAGGATATAACAGGTCATCTCTAGCCGGACGGCGGGCAGCTAGAGATATCCTGCTGCTCTGCACCACCGCCAGTATTTCCCCCGAAAGGAAGGAGAGAATCAGCCGAATTCTGGCAGGACCGGTGGACTGGAGGTATTTACTTTATCTGGCAGAATTTCACGGTGTAACATCGCTCATTGCCCATAATCTCGTTAACAGTGGCCTCGGTAGTCAGGTATCACCAGCTTTCTTAGAACAGTTTAAACAAATTTATAACAACACGTTATACAAGAACATAATATTCTGTGCCGAGCTTGAGAATATTCTAACTACTTTCAATCAACATGGCATAGCAGCTATTGCTTTAAAGGGCGCTGTCCTCGCCGAACAACTATATGGAAACCCTGGCTTGCGTACCATGGTCGATATGGATATTCTGGTAAAGCCTGAGGAATTACCTCTTGCCAATTCTCTTATGCAGGAAATGGGCTACAAACAGTTAATCACAACACAGCCATGGGACCATGCCTTCCACGAAGCACCATTCTGCAAGGAGGCGCAATTTCCATTATTTATCGAAATTCACTGGAAATTGGATGATCAGAAGCTAGTAGATGTTCCATACGATGAAATCTGGCATCGAGCACAGCCAATACAGACACCGGGAGTGACCACTAAAGGACTCTCTCCAGAGGATAACCTCCTATTTTTATGTAATCATCTTACCAAGCAAGAGAACCAGCTACTTAAGAGTTTGTGCGATATTACAGAGTTAATAAAAAAGTATGATGATACTCTTGATTGGAATTACATTATACAGTCAGCCCATTCCTGGGGAATTAATAGTAGCGTCTACTATTGCTTAAAGCGGTCTAAAGAACTGCTTGGGGCACCGGTACAGACGTCCACAAGCAAGGCATTGAAGCCCAGTGCCTGGCGTCGATGGGCGCTTGAGTTATTAATGAGCAAGGAAACCTTTGTCTCACCAATCAAGTCATGGAAGTTAAGGCTGGAGACTCTAACCCTTGTCCGTAGTCTGGTAATGAAGAAGAGTAACCAGACAATTGTGGTTCTCTCCAAGTTTCGTGGCCCCCAGAAAAGGGCGGCATGGTTGAGGACAGCAATCTGGATAGTAGTGGTGTTTAGTGTTGCTCTCGGACGTAATATTGCTAGAGGGGCATGTGTGTGGAGAAGGCGGGACTCTTCTGGGGTCAATCATCAGTTAGCATGATATTCCTTAGCCGTAAAAACCCACGAAAGTTTTTCAACAAGTCTTAATGCATCGGTCAGGAGCTTATATCTCCTCACCGGTTATTTGTAAGCCGAGCTAGTCTCTCTATTACCGATTACGTCCACATTTGACTCATTGAACTCGGAAAGATAACGAGTAATGTCATCTAGCCGAAATCTACGGTCGCCACGACGAGTAATGCGATAGGACTTTAGGATACCCTGGTCACTCCAGCGTCTGGCTGTATTGACATGGATGTGTAAAAGACGAGCCACATCCTTTACGGTTAGCATCGGCATTATCTCATCTTTAGGTACCATATCTTGCCTCCTCAGTTACAATACTACCTTTTGCTATCTCAAACTCAATAATACACACTGCGTTGTAAATAACTCCTAAAAATCCCCTAAAATATTATTAATATTCCGTAAATTCCAGTACTTTCACCGTCAGCCGTTGATAGTGGTATGTCAGCGATTACTCTTAATTGTGGCAGAAATGTAAATTCTTACCACTTTCTTACTCTATGTTACCTATGTATTAACAGTGATGATGTATTCTTAAGATGTAATCAAGGTGTGCCTAACTGCTTCAAGGGTGAAACGTAGCATATACAAACAGGAAAAACAGGGGAAATGCGGACTCTATTGAAAATAAAAGAGAGTAAGCCTTACTCCAACCATACACTTGGCATTAAGATAGGCAGTGTTTCCTGTGCTCTGAAGTGCCAGGACACTGTAATTTATGATAAGCTGCAACGCTTATACCATGACTTCCTTACCGAAGAACCCGCGGATGTGACTATAGAACTGAAACCAGTCAACCGATTGAGCCCTGAAGACTTGTCTACAATCCTGTCCAGAACCAGATTCAAGCATAAAGGGAATAGTATCCGGACTACCAGCAGGATTATGAGAGGCCGGTATAACCTGGCACGTCATACTATAAGCATCACTGGTGAAGGGAGCCTGATAGACCCGGACATGGAGTTCAATCACCTAAACAAGTTGCTTACAGCAGCTTATTACTCAGCATGTAAGATAAAATACGATAGTAGGCCCCCGGCGATGCTGGTACACGCGTGCGGTATCCTGCGTTATGGACAGGCACTGGTATTTACCGGGCCCAGCGAAGCAGGAAAAAGTACAATTGCTCGCCTCTTCGATAAACAGCATGGCGAGGTAATTAATGATGAAATGCTGCTGACGTCTCGACCATCCCCTGCCGGAAATAGCGTCAGCATTCAGAGCGCCCCTATCATTGGCGATTTATTACCAGGGCGGAACACAGCAGCACCTTTACGCTGCATTCTTCTGCTCAAACAGAGCCACAAAACGGCATTCCATTATCTTGATAAAGTTGACGCCCACTTACGTTTCATGCGCCAGATAATATCGCCAGTATGTATCGGCCAGAAGGATAAAAGGTCCGTATATTCTATGATAGCTGACTTCAGTGCTGAGGTGACGTCGGCTGTTCCAGTTTATGAGTTCGAGTTTAATCTGGACGAAAAATCACTATGGCAGATAACTGGCGACCTTTGAGGAGTACAAGGAAAAGAGGAGCAGCATCGATGATAAGTGGTGCAGCACGGGTTGAAGATGCCATCTGGCATAGGATTGGCGACCGCGTGGTGGTGATTAGCAATGACGGAGGGGCAACGCATGTGTTGAACAAGACGGCAGCCCTTATATGGGATATATGTGAGGATGGGTGTGGAATTGATGAAATCGCCAAGCAGCTTTGCGCCCGTTTTGATGTTTCCTTCGAGGAAGCCCGTGCGGATGCTACGGAAATTATTGAAAAAATGGTGCAAGCTGGCATCATGAAACAGACTAATAAGACCACTGACCAGGCAGGTTAGCAAACAAGCCCTTGAGATATCTTGCATAGGAAGTGATAAGCATGGCCAAAGAACCTTACGTAAAACCCGAAGTAAAGTCTGAGACTCTGGAAGCTGAAGCCCTACTTAACCAAGGCAGCCCCATAGGTAATAATGGGGGCCCTGGTGATGGCGACGTCTGTGACTGTTAATCGTTACCGCTAGGACAAAGCTACGTCTCATAAACCCGGTTGAATATGATGTATCTTTCAATACCTGAACCTGCCCGGCTCAGTGGTTGATATAAAAACTCCTCTTAAACGATAGCTAGTCAGTAAAAAGCCACCATGCTTTCTAATCAAGTGCTATCCGAAACTGATTCTGCTAAAATAATAGTCAGGGGGTAAGAACCATGTCATATCAGATAAGAGCTCGAGACCTTAGGGTAAAGGTATTCAGGAGCAATACGGTTAAAGACATGGAAAGTAAAATTAACACCTGGCTGGCCAATTGTGAGGAGGAGTTTGAAGTGGTTGATATTATTTACGAACGTCACCACAGTCCATTAGTAGAAAAGGCGGTAAGTACTGCGTTAATCCTGTTTCGTATCGTCTAGGTAGCTGTCAATTGATAGCAAGTCCCTACCCCAACACCCATTGACCATCATTTGAGGCTCTCGGCCAGTTCCCGACGACTGGTCATCGCCGCCACGGTCTCCAGAAAGTCCTTTAGCGAATCGCACTGACTTCTCAGCTGCTTCAGTTCAACACCAATGGGGCTAATGGAGGTTGGTTTATCGGCATAAGCACCATGAAAGGCAAAATAGGCCTGATTTAGTTTCCTGATATGATAGCCGTTTTCAACCAGATAGAGTCGTTTCTGCTCCATGAACTCTTCAGCCTGCTCGATTTCACCCCGGGCAAGATAGCTGTCAACGGCCCACCTGATTTCCCGCATTTCTTGATTGAAGTCGAACCCTGATTCTGTCACTTCCGATGCTATATCTTCTGTCTCTTTCGGAGCGTAATATTTTTCATATACTATTTCACCAATCTCCTTGCTTACCATGCCGGCAAGCCCTTCATTCATAGTGACTATTTCATAGTCGCGTCTGATGCCGGTCAAATCCAGTACATACCGAAAACCCAGGGGCTTGAAGGCTAAATATTGATGCAGCCATTCCTCGGTGGCAGTATCAAGTGTAAACCGGAGGCTGGCCTTATCGGTAACATAGCTCGGGTAGGTGGCCATGCCACCCAGCGCTACCACCAGCGAAGAGACTCCCAGGCTGTCAACATCAGCTTCAAGCCTCTCCATATCCTCTCTGCTCATTTCCGACAAAAGAGGGACTTCCCTCATGCTCTCTATCCTGTCCCTGGGAGAAATAACAAGCAGGTGAGGCGGCCTCCCCAGCTCGAAGCTGAGCGGCGGGAAACCAATCCCAACTCTTACATACTTATGAAATGGATTGAAGATACCCTCCTGAGATAAGACATCCCTTATCTGTGCCTCCAGCACCATCTCAACAGTATCGACCATTTCCGTATTCTGCTGATATAAGCCATTCAGTTCATCTTCAAGCGCCGAAAGGTCACCCTGCCTGCTCCCCGCTTCGACCGCTATTATCTCAGCTTCCAATTTTTCTATCTGGTTGACATTAGCAAAATACGCAGTGACGACTTCTACGTCGTCAACGGAGCCACGTTGCTTCTGGCTGAATATTTTATAAACCTCCACGCCAAAAGCTTCGAATTCCCACTTCACGATATCAAATCGATATGGTTTAGTGACAATACGCAGGTACTTGTCAAAGTCTTTGGTTAGAGTGCAGCCTGTTATAAACGAACAAAGCAGAAACAATACCGCCATAAGTAACAGGCCGATTTTGAACTGGGATTTAATCAACTTAATTCCCTAATGCCACTTCAGGAACCCGGGTAGAAACCAGGCAGAACTATGCCTGTAATTTTTCCTTTGCTCGTGCTACTATCCGGGAAAGGGTCTCCCCCGTCTTCTGGTTAATGACGATATCGGCATAGTGGTCATGTGGTGTGGGCGTAAGATTAAAGATGACCAGTCTGGCGCCGCTACGCTTGGCAATCACCGGCATTTGCGCCGCGGGATAGACCACGAGCGATGAACCAGCCGCAAGAAAAAGGTCACAACTGGAAGACCTCACCTCGGATTCATGAGTTTCCCGCTGCGGCATCATCTGACCGAAAGCAACTGTGGCCGGTTTTAACAGACCACGGCAGCTATCACAGCGGGGAACCGATTCACCGGTCAACATCTTATCATGGACATTACCCCTAGGATACCTCTGCCCGCATTCAAGGCAATCAACCCACTGCATGGTGCCATGTAGTTCCAGTACCTTATCATCAGGGACACCAGCTTTCTGGTGCAATCCATCAGTATTTTGTGTAACAACACAGTCCAGCTTACCCATATTATGAAGTTCGGCAACAGCGTAGTGACCGGCGTTGGGCTGAGCCTCTCTTATGGTTTCCCACATCATCTTGTGCATCCGCCAGTACTTTCCCCGTATTTCCTCGCTGCTCAGGAAGTTCTGGTAATTCAATTCATTGGGGTCAAACGTATCCCAGACTCCGCCCGGACTGCGAAAGTCAGGTACGCCTGACTCAGTGCTGAAACCAGCGCCGGTAAAGACAACGATTTTCTTGGACTGTACAATCATATCAGCTACAGCTTCAATCTGCTCCATTATTAACCTCCGCTAAAATATGGACTGATATACAGGCACCTTTCAGTTTATTTACCTGGTATCTATTTATGAAGGACGACTTTAGCCAGGTCCCAGGAATATTCATAGAGGTGCAGCCCCTTGCTCATGGCTATAAGCTCACCATCTTCAACCCCTATTTCACCCGCTATGTATTCCTTCAGGAGCTGAATTGCCGCCAGGTTCGACGGGAAGCCAGCCCACAGGTCCCACGACCGGAAATAGACAACGAAATTAAGCCTGCCCTCACGGACTCTGGTATCTATCATCCGCAGGCAGGGCGGGTCAGCCAGATAGATAGACTGCGCATCGCCTACAGCCATAAAAGCCTGATTGGTATTGTAGCCATCCTCCCGGTACATCCTGATTACTTCGGTTATCTGCTTTTCCAGATACTGCCCATAGGTATATTGCTCACCCTCTTTTCGGTGAGCCGTTATCAGGTAAGGAAGATAGCTTTCCACGTATTCCATGGTGCTGGGCGGGGGTACGCCCTGAGGCACATCAGGTATCAAAGGCCTTGTCGCAGGATAAATTACCTGAACAACCACCAGGTCAAGTTCTTTACGCTTCTGTCCCGCGTAACTACCCCGGTCTATTCTGTATTCATATCCGTCTGTCAGTGTATTACGCAGACAAAGAAACCACGCCTCGGATAGGTCTCTGGCTTCTATTACTGAAACTTTCACAAAGAACCTTCTTTATCTGCTACTGAACACATATCCAAATTATATAGACTACGCTTTATTGATTATTTCCCTTTTTTGACCAGTGTGAAAAACCTGTCCTGGTACTCTTCAAAAACACCCCAGCGGTTAAGCTCCAGTTCCAGTTCATGTACCGGACACTCACCCTGAGCTACCTGGTCAAATAGCTCTTCGATTCTCTGTCTGGCACCAATCGGAATACCGCCGTGACTCATTCCCAGAAGACCCCTCGAGCCAAGCTGGGTAATATTACTCTGGACGGAGCGGCTGGTAATCTCGTAGATAAACTTCAGCAGTGACACATCCCAGAGGTCATCCTGTCCCCTGATAATAGAAGCCAGCGGGTCACCTTTTTTATCGATCTCCTGATTCAGCCTGCCTACCACCGCCTGCCAGTCGTCCGAGACTATGTTAAGTCCTTTAGGCTCGTTTTTATAGGTGTAAAAAAGTCCGGGAGTATCGGGGCCATGCATCCTGAGCAGCATCTCAAAATACTTCCGGGCATCGTAACTGAAACCCTCCAGATGGGTAAGATAATAGGGGGTAACAATCTTCGGCCTCTCGGCAATAACCCTGCCTTCTCTGATAACCGTTTCGTTAACGTCGCCAACCAGCTCTGAGTATACAGGATTCGTTATCAGATAGTAATATATGTTGGTTACACCGAACGTTGAAAGATGTTGTCTGGGATGCCTCAATATCTCGGTGTGGCGGGCAGCATATTCAACTCTATCATCGTCAATATTCATGGTAATCCCTAATCTATGGCGGCAAGTTCCTTTTTATACTCTTCCAGCAGTGTCAGGTACTGCGATTCCATCTGAGCCTGTACTTTTTGCCACTCTTCGAGGAACTGCGGCTGCCTTTCTATGTCTATCTTCATCTGAGCATTCACACCCATCTGCTGCTTAATCGCCTGCTGTATCTTGGCCTCGAATTCCTTCTTCAGCGACTCGTAAGCCTGCCTTTTTTGCTGCTCCCCCTGCTGAGTGTAGTGTTCCATGATGTGCCTGATTTTACTTAAAACATTCTCAACCGCCACCTTATCATTCTTTATTGCCTTTAAACCTTCCATGGCTTTTTTCGTGGCTTTACTGGCAACACTATTCCTGGGCAAACTGATATTTCTCAGGAGAATATCATTGATGCCCTTAATGACAAGTTTCCTTGCCTTTTCCTCGTACTTGCTAAGCTCATTGACCAGATTACAGTCCGTCTTGATATATCTGGCCGCCAGCTTCTCTCCTTCTGGTCCATATTTCCACTTCAGGCGCTCTTCTTCAGTTACCTCGCCCAGTTTCTCTATCTTTTCCCTGGCTATTTCGGCGGCGCTCTTTATCTCGCCCATTTAAGTCCTCCGAATATTACTATAAATAACTGAATTACGGCTTTAATAACATTATACTACAACTTGAGTGAGGCAGAAAGATAAGACCCGGGAGATTTTCAACTCAGCCCCTTTGTCCTCCCCACCAATGAGCCATCATTCTTACGGTATTTCACAGCTCCCAGCATGCAGGTACATACCCGAAGAAGGTGAAATATCGACGACGGTCATAGCCGTTTTTTATTCAGACTACCCGAGACTATTAATTGCAGTCGGCACCAGTTCAGAAAGGGCGGGATGAATATGGATGCCCTGATTTATCTCATCAATGTGGCCTCCCGTGGTCATGGCGTTGACCACTTCCTGGATAAGCACAGGGGCATAAGGCCCGATAATGTGAAAGCCCAGTATTCGGTTGCTTTCCTTTTCGGCGATGACCTTAGCAAAGCCTTCCGTTTCCATCATGGCTTCACCCTTGGCGACATCGAAATATCTCGTCCTGCCGACAACGATATCATGGTCTTTCCCGGCCTTCTCCTCACCCAGACCGACCGATGCAATCTGAGGATGCGAATAAACAGCATGTGGCACGACGGAGTAATCTACCGCCCGCCGGGCATCATGAAAAGCGTTTTGCGCAGCTATAGCCGCCTCTCTGTTAGCCATATGAGTAAACATCTGCTGCCCGTTGGCATCGCCCACGGCATAGATTTTTCTCTTGCTTGTCTCCATGTATTCGTTAACTTTTATAAAACCTCTGGTATCGAGCTCCACTCCTGTATTCTCCACTTTCAGCAGGTCGGCATTTGACCTCCTGCCCACAGCCATCATTATCCTCTGCGCTGTAAAGTTCTTCGGCTGACCGCTGTTTTTATCCCTGGTGACCACGGTAACGCCACCATTACCCTCTTTTACCTCTTCAGCCTGAGCGTTTACCCGAACTTCCATGCGCTTACCTAGTTGTCGCTTTAGCAACTCGGATATTTCTGGCTCCTCCGATAAAACCAGCCGGTTTGCCATCTCAAGAATGGTTACTTTCGTACCCACAGCCGCGAAGAAGTGACCGTACTCGACGGCAATATAGCCACCGCCGATGATAATCAGGCTGTCAGGCCTCTCTTTTAGCTCTAATACTGTTTCGTTCGTTAAATAATCTATGCTCTCCAATCCTTTTATTGGCGGTATAAAAGGCCGTGAGCCGGACGCAATAAAAACCTTCTCTCCTCTGATTTCCTCTCCGCTGACCTCAAGGGTATAATCCGCCACAAAATGCGCTTCACCTTCATAGAAATCCAGGTTTTCGGTTTGCTTAATGCCTTCTCTGATATGCCTCTGGCTTTCCTGCCGGCTCCGCCTCATCCGTTCCATTATGTAACCGAAGTCAATATTTTTAATATCAGCCTCTATACCCAGCTTTTTACCTTCCTGTATTTCCACGATTCTATCCGCGGGATATATCAGCATTTTGGAAGGGATACAGCCCCAGTTGACACAGGTACCGCCAATTAGAGGTCCTTTATCTATGAGGGCGGTCTTCAGTCCATGTCCGGCTGCCTCATCTGATATAAGCGCCCCACACCCGGAGCCAATGACGATGACATCATAACTCTTCATATCATTACCTCCCTTAAAGTGCTTCCGCGATATTCGCTGTTGGGTAGCCAGCCTATCTCTTTGGTTTCGCGAGGTATTTTTCGGGGTCTTTGTCGAAGGCCTTTTTACAGCCAACGGCACAAAAGTAGTATTTCTGCCCCTTGTACTCGGAAGTGGCCGCCGCCTTACTCTCCTCTACCTCCATCTTACAGACCGGGTCAATCGCCATGATAACACCTCCTGTGATTAGTTTATTAGTCTGGGTGGTCTAAAGCTTCTCAGGCGCAATGAGTTGGATACCACGGTAATGGAACTGGCGGCCATGGCTGCCGCCGCCAGAATCGGATTCAGGAATCCGTAATTACCGAGTATAAACTGAAGACCCGAAGGAACACCCGTATTACCGAAGGCAAGGTAAAGAATCCCGGCTGCTACCGGGATAAGAGCTGTATTATAGGCAAAAGCCCAGAAGAGGTTCTGTCTAATAGTTCGCATTGTTCGCCGGCTCAGGGAGATTGCTGTGGCAATACCCTCCAGTTTACCCCCCATCAGGGTAATGTCCCCCGTTTCCATAGCTACATCGGTGCCGGTGCCGATGGCTATCCCGACATTGGCCTGGGCCAGAGCCGGGGCGTCATTTATACCATCACCTACCATCGCCACAATATTCCCAGCGTCCTGAAGTTTTTTAACCTCCCCGGCCTTATGCTCCGGGAGCACCTCAGCCAAGACCCGGTCAATACCGACTTCGCTGGCGATAGCCTCAGCCGTACGCCGGTTATCACCCGTAAGCATAACCACCTCAATACCCATTTTGTGAAGGTTAGTCACTACCTCCTTGGCATTCTGCTTAACGGTATCCGCCAACCCGATGATTCCTACCACCTTGCCATCCACGCCCAGGAACATCAGTGTCCTGCCCTTTAACCACAGGTCATCAGACATTTTCTCCATCTCACCAATGGAAAGCCCCCTGTCCTTCATTAATTTAGTGCTACCCAGAATAACTTTCTTACCGGCAACTGAAGCCTCAGCGCCATGCCCGGGGATGGCATTAAAATTCTTCACCGGTGATAACTCCAATCCCCTGTCCCGAGCCGCCATGACGACAGCCTCGGCCAGCGGGTGCTCCGATTCACGCTCCACCGAGGCTGCGAGACCAATTAACTCCTCCTGCGAATAAGGAGTAGCAACTATGATATCGGTCACCTCAGGTTCACCCCGGGTCAGCGTCCCTGTCTTATCCACCAGAACAGTAGTCACCTTATGTAAACTCTCCAGTGCCTCAGCACTCTTGATAAGGACACCATAATCGGCTCCCTTACCCGTGCCCACCATTATCGCCGTTGGCGTCGCCAGACCCAAGGCACAGGGACAGGCGATAATAAGTACAGCGATAAAGTTAAGGAAGGCAAAGGTAAGAGCCGGTGCTGGTCCTATAAAGTACCAGATAATGAAGGCTAAAACGGCAATGCCAATTACCACCGGCACAAAGTAGCTGGCAATAACATCAGCCAAACGCTGTATGGGGGCCTTGCTTCCCTGGGCTTCCTCAACCAGTCTGACTATCTGTGCTAGAGTGGTATCTTTACCTATCCTGGTCGCTTCAAACTTAAAGCTGCCAGTCTTATTCATGGTAGCACCGATAACCTCGCTACCCGTCTCTTTCTCCACCGGGATGCTTTCACCCGTAATCATCGATTCGTCAATACTGGAATTCCCCTGCCGGATAATGCCGTCCACAGGCACTTTCTCCCCCGGCCGTACCAGAATGAGGTCGCCAACCTGGACATCATCGACGGGTATTTCCATCTCCTTACCATCACGAACCACCAGAGCCGTCTTCGGTTGCATGCCGATAAGTTTTTTTATGGCTTCCGAAGTCCGTCCCTTGGCACGAGCCTCCAAAAAGCGGCCAAGAAGTATCAGAGCGATAATCATTGCCGAAGTGTCAAAGTATAGATTAGCTTCCAGACCTTCCGCTGTAAAAAGAGCCGGAAAGAGCACAGCTACTACACTGTAGAAATAGGCGGCTGATGTACCGACGGCAATCAACGTGTTCATGTCGGCGGTTCTGTGCTTTAGGGCACCCCATGCACCCTGGTAGAAGCGTAGCCCTGCCCAAAATTGTACCGGTGTGGCCAGAACCCAGAGCAGATATGGCTTCCCCACAAAAAAGGGCATCCACATCAGTGCCATGATGGCACCGGCCAGAATCACTGCCAATATAAATCTGTTTCTTACATTATTTATTTCTCGTTGTGAAGCCGTGGCGACATCTTCCAGCGTCCCCGCTTCTGTTCCCAGTTCATAGCCGGCTTCTTTGACAGCCTGCCGCATGTCAGCCACTTCTGTGCCTTCAATATATTCCACGGTGGCTTTCTCCGAAGCTAGATTGACGTTGACTGAAACCACACCGGGAACGTCACTAAGAGCCTCTTCCACACGGGCAACGCAGGACGCACAGGTCATACCGCTTACCGGGAAGATGGATTTCCTAGTTGCCGCCCCATAGCCCAATTGGGATACGGTATCCCTAATCCTGGCGAGGTCTATTTGAGCGGGGTCATATTCTACCAGAGCCTTCTCCGAGGCAAAATCAACTTTTACCTGTTCTACCCCTGCAGTCTCACCCAGAGCCTTCTCGACAGTAGCGGCACAGGTAGTACAGCTCATCCCTGTAATAGGAATGCGTGTCTTCTGTAATTTTCTAGTCTTTACCACTTAATTATCCCACCACTCATAACAGACATATCAATATCATAGTGGACAAATAACCTCATGTATGTGATTAATATCTCATACAAGTAATGGAAAGATAGCAGAATATTAATGGAAAGACAAGAAGAATATCAAAATAGCAGTAAAAATTGATTGGCCGATTGTTCGTGGGGTATCATTAATTGCAGGAGAATATATCAACTAATGCACTGGAGCATTGGAGGAGGAGAAAACCGGCTATGGTTAGAGAAATAAATCATTTAGAAAAAGCAGCGAAATCCACACATACCAGGGAGACAGGCGTACAGATAATTCCAACTTTCTGCTCATTATGTGGTCCGTGGTCGGGCTGCGGGATCAACTGTTATGTGAAAAACGGAAAGCTTATAAGAATCGAAGGTATGAAGGAATCCCCCCTGAATAAGGGTAAATTGTGCCCCAAAGCATTCGCGTCCATGCAGTGGGTTAATTCTCCCCAACGCCTCAAATACCCTTTGAAGCGCACTGGTGAGAAGGGTGAAGGGCAATTCGCGAGGATTACATGGGACGAAGCCCTCGACATTATAGCAAATAAGCTCAAGGAACAAAAAGAAAAATACGGACCGGAGTCCCTTGCCATTCTTTCGCCACAGCGGCGAACTTACAGTGACTTTCTCTATCGTTTTCTGATAGCCCACGGCAGCCCTAACTATGGTCACAGCGGCATCTGTGCCATACCCCGGGCTTTCAGCTTCGCCTATACCACGGGAGCCCCTATGTTGGGTATGGGTAGTGCCGATTATGAGAATACTGACCTAATCGTGCTGTGGGGCGCAAACCCTGTGTACTCTGGTGGACCAATGGGCAGCCTGAAAAGAATTGTCGATGCCAGGGATAGAGGCGCCAAGCTTTTAGCGATAAAACCCGAGATGCAGCCAGACGCAGCTATGGCTGATATCTGGGTTCCCATAAGGCCAGGCACCGATGGCGCCCTGGCACTGGCGATGCTCAACGTAATAATCAACGAGCACCTTTATGACGCGGAATTCGTCTCGAAGTGGTGCTACGGATTCGATAAATTCGTCCCTCACATACAGAAGTATACCCCGGAGTGGGCTGAACCGATAACGGGGCTGCCAGCGAGCCAGATAAAGGCCATAGCCCGACTATATGGAACGGCGAAGTCGGCATGCATCCATAGCGGTAACGCGTTCGATCAGACCGTCGACTCTAATAATGCGGTACGTGCGATTGCTATCCTGATAGCCATAAGCGGGAACCTCGACAGACCCGGCGGGAATATCGTGCCCACGGGGAGTACCATGCCGATGCTGAATTCCGTGCATCTCAGGGAGAGATACACTCAGGAGTGGGTTGATAAACTTGTCGGCCCGGAGATTGCCAGTTGCTTCCAGCCGTTCATAGAGGGCACATCATCTGCTTACTTCCGCTGCATTAATAGCGTTCTTACCGAGGAACCATATCCAGTTAAGACGATAATCGCTCCCGGAACCCAGCCAACGGTAATCACCCGTGGCAGCAAGAAGGTAGTAGAAGCGCTAAAGAAACTGGAATTCTTTGTGGTTATCGATGTGATGCAGAATGCTTCGATGCCCTGGGCTGATGTGGTGATTCCCGTAGCCACCATGTACGAATGCGACCACCCGTTTGAAGTAGTCATGACGAGTATGGGTAACTGGGTTATGGCGCGAAATAAGGTCATTGAGCCTCTGGGTGACTACAAGTCTGATTACGAGTTCTGGATTGACCTTGGCGTCAGAATGGGGTACGGAGACGACTTCTGGCACGGCAGCATTGAGAAGTGCATGGACTATCAGTTGGAGAGTTTAGGCATGACCATGGAAGAACTGAGGACACATCCCACCGGCATTATTTATGAGATGAAACCCATGGTCTACGAGAAGTATGAGCAGATATTCGCCACTCCCAGTCCCCGGCTTTCGGGGGCTCCGTATCTTCCCCAAGGCAAAGTGGCTATTTACAACACCGCTTTCGAGGAAAACGGGTTCAATCCACTGCCAGAATGGGTAGAACCGCCGGAGAGTCCAACGGGTACCCCAGAGCTCCTGGCGAAGTACCCCCTGGTCTTCTTTGATACGCATACCTCGACGGTATACAACCACGGGTGGCTGCGAAATGTGCCCTATCTGCGCGAGATTCAACCCGACCCGTGGATACACATTCACCCCGAGACGGCTAAAGCCCGCGGTATAGAGGACGGTGATTGGGTAATTGTCGAGTCACCACATGGATGGATAAAAGTAAAAGCCATATACTTCCCCGGTATCCGGCTGGACACTGTCATGGGCCTCCATGGGTGGTGGCAGGGTTGCGAGGAGCTCGGTCTACCTGGTTATCCGTTACTGGATGGAGGCGCTAACGTAAATGTTCTTTACAGTATTGAACCGGAAAAAGCCTTTGACCCACTGGTAACTGCCACGCCCAAGCAAACTCTTGTCGAAGTAAGAAAAACAGAGAGCAATGAGTAATTTCCAGAAGATAGAAATATAGCTAATGGAAGAGCGATTCTCACCCCAACCAGCGGGTTATCTCTTAGGCAGGTTTGGCCTGCTGATTGTACTGGCAGGTCTATTATTGGCGGCTTGGTACGGGCAGGTAATACTGGTAATCGTACTTGGTCTGGTACTATCAGCCGCCGGAATATCCAAGCTATGGAGTCGGTACTCACTGGTGGGTGTTAGCTGCGAGCGCTGGCTCAGCGAGCGTCGTATTTTCCCTGGCCAATATATCGAACTGAGGTTACGTCTGGTCAACCGCAAGCTCCTGCCACTTCCCTGGATACAGTTGGACGATGAAATACCGACCGGATTTGCCCCTGAGCTCTCCCTCACACCAGGCAGTAGACCGGGATTCAGTTTCCTGAGTAAAGCGGCAGCGCTTCTCTGGTATACCGGGGTGAGCTGGAAGCAACGCCTGTATGGTAACAAGCGCGGCTATTACACACTGGGGCCAATGACGCTAACGTCGGGCGACATCTTTGGCTTCTACCCCCGTTCTATTACTCAACCTCTGATAGACCATGTCATTATCTATCCAAGGATATTCCCAATCGCTCAAATGGGGATACCACCACTATACCCGATTGGCGAGACAACTGCGGAGCTTCGTATTTTCGAGGACCCGGTTCGCGTTATCGGAGTTCGCGACTATAGCCCTCGTGATAGCCGCCGACGTATTCACTGGAAGGCAAGCGCCCGCCATCAGAATTTGCAGGTAAAGGTTTTTGAGCCAACAACCTCACTTAATGTGGTTATTTTCCTAGTTATCGATAGTTTCACAGCCAGTCACGGCGAGGTATACAATGAAGATGATTTCGAGTTAGGCATAAGTGCGGCTGCTTCCGTAGCCGATTATCTTCTTGAGCGGCGTAATCCCGTAGGTTTATTTGCCAACTCGCGCCTGGCTGATTCCGGCCAGCCAGCTAATATCTTACCGGGGAGCAGTACCGGCCAACTGGTGGAAATACTGGAAGCTCTGGCTAAAATTACCCACACGGCCAGTGGTCCTTTCGAGGAGTTCCTGCAGACCGAGCAGATAGGTATGCCCTGGGGAACTACCTTTATTCTTATACTCTCCAAGGCTTCACCTTCACTCATTAACCTGCTTGTTGGCATGAAAGAGAGAGGACAAAGACTTATGGTGCTCCAGATTGGAGAGCCGACAGACGGTGGAATCGAGCATACTATTGCCTGGCATAATATCAGACAGCCAGGTGACTTCAGTAAAATAAGCGGAGAAACCAGATGAAGTCCAACTGGCAGAAAGGCGTATTATATGTGGCGGTAATAGGCATAGAAGGTTGCTGGCTCTATGCCTTGATGGCCCTACTGAATAACAAGGTAGCCGACGGAAGCCTTCACGTTTTTGGGATTTTGTTGCTGTACCTTATATCTTTCGGCCTAAACAGGATGCTACTAAGGCTACGATGGCCTGCAGTCTGCCTGCGTACAATCAGCTGGCTGATATGGGTGGCGGGATTGTTGCTTATCGTGAAAATTCAACTTTTTGGCGGTCTGGCATGGTCAGACACAACCTGGCTCCTGGCAGTACCACGGGCAATTGCCGATGTAATTTACACATTCAAGCCAGAGCTATTGATTCTTATCAGTACCGCCGCTATCTGGTGGCTGGGACGTCGGCTGGCCTATCTCAAGATCAGTTTTGCCGCACTGGTCAGCGAATTCCAGTTAGGCCTGTTTATCATGGTCATTACCTTTTTCATTGCCTCTCAGATAGAAGTTGAACTTGCTCACTCCATATACCTGATTGTGGCCTTTTTCTTCTTTTCCCTGCTGGGCGTATCGGTATCACACGCCCTAGAGGGTACAAGCTGGCTATCGGGACTATACCAAGGACACTGGTCGGGGCTTTTACTGGTGAGTATCAGCCTAATTCTCATCGTTGGTTTCATTATCAGTTTAGTGGTAACTCCTGACTTTCTCCAGATAATTCTGGTGGCTCTTAAATGGGTATGGGGACTTATTATGAAGGTTTTTGCCTTTTTCGCCAGTCTTTTACCTGAGCCGGAGCCCGCGGAGCCGCCACCACCAATACCAATGCCCGAGGCTGTACCTCCTGAGGAATTCAAGCCATGGACTATGCCTGAGTTCTTGCGGAACGGACTCCGCCTCGGCTGGAGTATCTTGATGGCCGGTCTGTTCCTTTTTGCGTTATGGCGGCTCTCATCCACCATATTTGGATGGCTGCGACGCAGGCTGGCGGGCACGGGAGGGGCAGATTACGAAAAATTGCCGGGTGCATTCAGAGCCGATTTCCTGAGCTTTTTAAAACGCCTTCTTCATAATCTGCTTGGATTGAGGAGGTTATTTCGCCCTAAAGCCGCAGATAAACCCCTTCTTCCAGAGATAGCCTCTATACGCCAGATTTACCGTCAGTTTCTACACTGGGCAGCGGATGCCGGTTTCCCCCGACAGTTATCTCAGACCCCGCATGAATACCTTTATGAGCTGGCAAGCCTGCTCCCAGAAGCTCAAGAGGATTTGGGTATGATTACGCAGCAATATGTAAGGACACGATATAGCGTCTGGCTGCCGACTGAGGATGAGCTACATCAACTGAAGCAAAGCTGGTATAATGTGAAACGATGTCCACTGGGTGACAGGAGGTAGGTTTAATGGACGAAACGGTTAAGGGAGTCAATCAAGAAGTAAAGGAAGCAGCGGACAAACTGATAAGCAATGTTAATAAAGTCATCGTTGGTAAGCAAGAAACCATCGAACTGGTCCTGGTGGCTTTGCTGGCCGGAGGGCATGTATTAATTGAGGATATTCCTGGCATTGGCAAAACGATGCTAGCCAGGGCAGTAGCCAGGTCCCTGGGTTGTAGTTTTAAGAGGATACAGTCTACCCCTGACCTATTGCCCTCAGATGTTACCGGCATTCATTATTTTAACCAGAAGACTTCAGAATTTGAGTTTCGTCCGGGTCCTATTATGGCTAATATAGTATTAGTAGACGAGATAAACCGCGCTACACCCAGAACACAGTCATGCTTACTGGAGTGCATGCAGGAACAGCAGGTAACCGTAGACCTAGAGACAGTGGCTCTGCCACGCCCGTTCTTGATTATGGCTACGCAGAATCCTGTTGAAATGGAGGGTACGTTTCCCCTGCCAGAAGCACAGCTTGACCGCTTCCTGCTCAGGATAAATCTCGGTTACCCCTCTGAGGATGAAGAAGGAGCGATTTTAACCCGCTTCCAGCAGGATAACCCCCTGGACAGTTTGGACAGCGTGATTGAAGCCGGTCAGCTATTGAACCTCCAGAAGCTGTGTCGAATGGTATACGTTGAAGAATCAGTCCGTAACTATGCTGTTGCCATCAGCCGGGCTACTCGAAGCCATGACGATATAAAACTGGGAGCCAGCCCACGGGCTTCATTAGGCCTTCATTTAGCATCACAAGCTCTGGCGGCTATTCGAGGGCGGGATTACGTTTTACCAGACGATATTAAGTATCTAGCTGTGCCTGTCATGACCCATCGCCTGATTTCCAGGAAAGAGGCCCGGCTAACAGGACATTCTCTGGATACTATAGTAAGCGAGATTGTATCCAACGTTCCCGTGCCAGTAGAGGAGCAGACAAACATAAACATAAAAGGAGTAAAAAATGAAAAAAGACTGGCGTGAACTCATAAGTCAACCCGAGTATGGCATTAAAGTGGAAAAGGATGTTTTTATACAGGTGCGGGATGGAGTCCGCCTGGCGGTAAATATCTATCGCCCTGATGCCAGAGGCAAGTTCCCGGCTCTATTTGCTATGGGAGGTTACGGCAAGGAACTACAGGAAGTACTTATTCCGCCGCAGCCGCTTTATAAAAGTGCTGTCTGGGACGGAAACATAGAAGCCGGCGATACCTCCAACATCGTACCGAGGGGCTACGTTCATGTTATTGCGGATGCCCGGGGTACAGGTCAATCGGAAGGTGAATTTACCGGAATGTGGACGCAGCAGGAAGGGAAAGACGGCGCTGATATTGTAGAATGGATAGCCAGCCAGCCCTGGTGCGATGGCAACGTGGGTATGATAGGATACTCCTATTATGGTGGCATGCAATTAAAGGTCGCTATTCAGCAGCCTCCTCACCTGAAAGCCATTTTTGTATCCCATATTTACGCCGACTCTTATCGTGATTTTGCTTATTCAGGGGGTGTCCTGAGCTTGTTCATGTATGGATTATGGGACGGCCGCCACGGCACCAGCGGTTTCGCGGCCAAAAATGCCGTATCGGTGATGATGAAGACACTGCCCAAAGAGGAGTTGGAGCGCCGGCGCAATGAACTCTTAAACCATCCTGATATCAAACATTACCCTAATATATATCACTTGCTTAACTATCCACAGAAAAATCCCAGTTTCTTTGATATGGTGATGAATCCATTCGATGGTCCTTTCTTTCGTGAAATGTCGATTTATCCCTTCTATAATAAAATAAAAGTCCCTACATACGTAATCGGAAAGGTCGGAGGTGGGGCTACAGGCTACTGGGACGCTTACAACAGCATAAATACTACCAAAAAGCTCTTTGTGAAACCCTCTGGACCCGAAGAGCGGCCATGGCGAGAGGACTTTGAATTAGCCATGAGGTGGCATGACCACTGGCTTAAGGCTAATGATACCGGTATTATGGATGAGCCACCAATCAAGCTGTTTGTCCCGGGAGTCAACCGCTATCGTTATGAGACTGAATGGCCCTTAAAGGGAACTGAATATACTGATTGTTATCTACGTCGCTGGGAAGGGCTTTCGTTTGAGCCTGAGCTTTATCAACCGGAACCTGACTGCTTCTTGCAGCAACCGCTTCACCTGTCCAACAAGAGAGATTCAGTCAAATATCTAAGCCCTGCCTTGCCAGCGGACCTAGAGGTAATAGGGTCAGCCGCTCTAAACCTGTTTGCCTCAATTGACCAGGATGACACTAACTGGATAGTCAAACTATCCGATGTCGCGCCAAACGGTCAGGAGATGCCTGTATCCAGAGGCTGGCTGAAGGCATCACACCGCGCGCTGGATAAGACTAAGTCAAAACCCTACAGCCCTTATCACCTCCATACCAACGCCGAACCAGTTAAACCTGGTGAGATTAACGAATACTTTATAAGCCTGGGCAATATTGTTAATGTATTTAGAGCGGGCCATCGAATCAAACTGCAGATAGAGAGTCTGGAATCGCCCAGAGACCCTGAGATACAGATTCACTATCATCCACATTTAAATAGCTCTAAAACCACGCTACATAAAATTTACCGGAACAAAGAATACAGGTCACACCTGATATTACCGGTTATTTCAGGGAAGGAAGCGGTACTGGAAATAATGAGTGACGAGAATTTCCAAGGAGGAGTATAGAGAGCGTTAATTATAATGGCAACAAAATAAATTGCTTTTTCAGCGTTTGGTTAAGGTAACTGGATAGTGAAAAGGCGCTTACCAGGCACTGCTACAGATTGCCATGAAGAAGTTTTACTCATTACCTGTATATCCATCTTTTTCCAGACTAGCCATGTTCATTAAAGACCGAAGAAAATGTGATATAATCAGTACACAACTCTGTCTGGCCGCAGGTATGTAAGTGATTACACAGACGACCTAAGGATAAATCCCCAACACCAACTAACATACGTGGGGATTTGTCCATATGTAATATAAAGAATATATGATAAGAAAGGAAAGTGAAAATGGGTAAATATGACAAATATATCTGCACGGAACTCAAGAAAAGGCACATGTTGCCCGGACCTACGCCGGAAGAAAGAGATAAGCTCACGGCTGAGGGCTTACGTATACCCATGGAGAGCGTCTTATGGATTGACGATGAGGTTATCCCGGGCGCATATTACGGCGAATCCACCTGGATATGGCCCCCGTCCTACCACAACCAGATATCCTGGGAGGAGCTGATGAAGCGTGGCCTGCAGACCCCAGGTATGT